>JAYURE010000281.1:0-5176 GCA_043756345.1 Deinococcales bacterium
GCCATGCCAGCCGTCACGACCCCCGCAATGACCGCACCCGCAATGACCGAAGGAGCAGGCTTCGCCAACTTCCTGACCCCGAACGACAACGAAGTGCTCGACGCGCAATCGTATGTCCTCGAGGGAACCGGCACGCCAGGTGACACGCTCGAGGTTTGGCAATCCACACCAGAGAATCCAGCCGGTCAGTACGACACGGTGACGGTCGCCCAAAACGGACAATGGTCTTCCGTTGTGTCAAGCGCGAAACCCGGCACGGCTCCAGGCACATACACGTATGAACTGCGCAAACCCGGCTCGAGCGATGCGCTGGTCAAACGCACTGTGGTTGTCAAAGCGGGCCAAACGCAGGCCAGCAACGCCAAGTGTCCCTGCAAGTTGCACATCTTCACCTTGCGCAAGCAGAACATTACCGATAGCACGATCACGCTCTTAAAAGATGGCAAGGCTGTCGATACCGGTTCGGTCGATAAGCTCTACACCGACCTGACCGAAGGTGATTACACGTACACCGTCAGTGCTCCAGGTTACGAAGATTTCACCGGCGGAAAAGCCCAGGTTCCTCGCAACAAGAACTTTGAGGTTTACCTCAAACCAAAACGCAAGTAATTCAGGGTTCAGGTTTGATCTCGAGGTGGGCTTCGGCTCGCCTCGAGTTTCATTTGGCATTCTCTCAAGGTGTTGTCCAATGAGACACAAAAGTCAGATTCCCGGACTCGAGATCAATTTTTTGGTATATTGCGTTTCATAAAATTATTTTGAAACGCAGCGGTATCACCTCGGTAACGCTCAAAAACAATACTTGAAAACCAAGTGTCGTTTCTTGTCAACGAAGAGCGTTTCAAAATGATCTGGGATTCATTGTGGACCAGACTGCGATCTCGAGCCGTTTTGCGAGCATCCTGACCAAACGGGTCAGCGTTGTCTGTGGTCTCTGGGGCGAGGCCGGGATTGGTAAAACCTTCACTGCCCGCGAGGTCTTGCGTCACGCCTCCTGCCAGCACCTGAGCGCCCATGCGACCGTGCCGCTGCTCGAGTTGATCCGATTAATGCCGACTCTCAAGAACCTACCCGTTTGGGCGGCAAGACTCAACGAGCGGGTACTCCAAGGTGATCACCTCGAGGATGAAACTGTTTTGGATTTGCTGGCCGCGAAACTCTCGGATATGGCCCCATTCGTCTTGTACCTCGAGGATTTGCACGAAGCTGGGCTCGAGCAGCAGGAGTTGATCGTTGGGTTGGCTCGAAGGGCAGGACGCATCAAAGGCGTCGGGATGCTCGTCACCAGCCGTCAAACGCCGCCAGAACCGTTCGAGGCGCACCGACTCGAGCCTCTGTCCCGTGAGGCCGTCCGTCAGGTGCTCGAGGCTGAGGTCAACACCGCCCTGCCAGTTGCGGCGCTCGATTGGATTCACGCTCGAGCGGCGGGGAATCCACTGTTCACGCTTGAATTTTTTCGGCACATGGCCCGTCAGGGTGTGATCTGGAGCGATGGGCAACGCTGGCATTGGCGCACACCGGACCGCGAGGGGATGCCCGCCACGGTTGGGCTGCTGATCGAACAGCAATTGCTGAGCGTCGGTCATGATGTGAAGACAAACCGGGCGCTCGAGACGAAAATCTTGATCGAGACGCGCACGCCGAAGACTCCGCTCGCCAGGGAAATTTGGATGACGGCAAGCCAGCTTTCAGCCATCGACCTCGAGGCGGCCCAGCGAACACTCGAGCGTGGTGGTGTGCTGATCGGTGATGGGTTCGCGCACCCGTTGTACCGAGAAATCGGCTTCGCACAGTTGGGCGTCGCGCACCGCAGCCAGCTTGCGCGTCGCGTGCTCGGGGCCATTGATGATCCGCGATTGCGGGCACCATTTTTGGATGATGCCGACCTCGGATCGGAAGCCACGCGAACCATGTTGCTCGAGGCGGCGCAGGCTGCACGTGAGGCCGGTGCGGAGTTGCAGGCCGGTCGTTTCTTGGCCCAGGCGGTGCCGCTTCATTCAGCCGAGGCTCGGGCGGGCGTGGCGCTCGAGGCGGCACAACAATTGCGTTACTTGGATGTCAATGAGGCCGAACGGCTCGCACTGATCGCCGCTGAAAGTGCTGGGCATTGTTTTGACGCGACCTGGTTGCGGGCTGAATTGCTGGCCGAACAATCCCGTGGACTCGAGGCTGAACGCCTGGTCGAAATGCTGCCCGAGGCGCAAGCAAAAGACCTGAACTGGTGGGTTGGCATCCTGCGATTGCGCGGCCTGACCAACTCCGTGACCGGCACGCTCGAGGTCTTGAAAGCGCATCCTGGCGTACTCGAGAAGTGCGATGCGAAAACCTTGAACCGCGCCGTGCGCGTGCTGGCAAACACTGGGGAATTCTCCGAGATCGAGCCGCTTGTCAAACAGCGCCTCGAGCAAGCCACAGTCAACGAAGACCGAATCTTGCACTTGAAATCAGCGGCCTTGATCGCACTCGAACGTGCCGACTTCACCCAAGCAGAAAGGCTCGAGGCTGAAATCCTCGAACTCGCCAGAGCTATCGGCAACTTGCGTTGGGTCGATGCGGCACTTTTCAACCGCGCCCTCGCGCTTGAGGGATTGGGACGGCAGCAAGAACGCCTCGAAATGCTCGAGGAGGCGATGCGCGTCTGCATCGAAATGGGTGACATCACTGCGCTCGCCATCGCCCAGGTTTCCTTTGCGGGCGCACTGCATTCGTTTGCTGAGTACGAACGGGCCGAACAGGTTTCGCTCGAGGCTCGAGCCGTATTTGTGACGCTCGATCCGACCGGGCACGCCATCGATTGCGAGGCGGAACTGGTGGGCCTGTACCTCGATTGGCCGCGACAGTACGCGCCGATGCTGGCACTCAAACACGCCCGTTACGCGCAGGAATTGGGCCGAGAAATTGACACGCCGCGCTATCACCTGCAAAGCGCCTGCCTGCTCGCCCGCGCCTTGCACGCCAACAATCAATTGTCTGAAGCCCTCGAGCATTCATGGCAAGCGTTACACCATGCGCAGACCCTCGACTTGCCGACGATGCGTTTCGACGCACTGTGGACGCATGGTCTGATGCTCTGGGCAAACCAGGAGCCTGAGCAAGCGCTTGAAATGTTGCAAGAAGCGCAACACACCGCTGAGAGTTACGACGATCACGCTGCGGCGCAACGGGTTGGATTGGACATCGACCGATTGACCCGAAACCTCGAGTCGGCCAGGGAACGGCTCGCGTTTTTTGAGGGTTTGAACTTGCACAATTTCTCAAATCAAACTCGAGCGTTTTTTCCAAGCTTGTTAGAAACACAAGATCAAGCAGTGATCCTCGAGCAATCAACAACCCGACTCGAACTGCTCGGCCCTGTACGATTGCGACATGAAACAAACCTCGAACCGATCCGGGGTCGCAAGCGTCAAGAACTGCTGGCCTTGCTGCTCGAGGCCCGCATCGCCGGACGCAGTGAAATCCCAAAACTCGAGTTGATCGACCGGCTGTACACCGATTCGACGGAGGCGCAGGCCGCCGCTTCCCTGAAGGATTTGGCGCACCAGATTCGCACCATGTACGGTCAGGAATTGATCGTCACCACCGGCAACGGTTACGCACTCGGGCCAGTCACAACCGATGTTGAAACGTACCTCGAGACGAACGATGTGCAACTCTGGCACGGTCCTTACCTGAGCGGCCCCGAAGACGGATTGCGGCCCAGTTTGCACGCCAATCTGCTCGAGCACGCCCGATTGTTGCTCGGGACTCAACCCAGCGAGGCATTGCGGTTGGGACGGATATTACTCGAGCAAGAACCGTTCGATCTCGAGGCGATGCGCTTATCGGCACTGGCATTGCAGGCATGTCAGCCCAAGCAACTCGAGCCGTTTTATCGATTGCAACGCAAACGCTGGTTGGAACTCGGCGAGACACTACCCGAACGCGCCGAAGATTTTCTGATCGGTTATCACTAACCATCAATTTCTGACCGGTATCTGACCGACCCTGTGAAATCCTGATCTCGAAGCACATTGATCGGGTCACATTGATCGGGTCACATTGATCGGGTCACATTGATCGGGAGGGATCACATGGGTCAACGCAAAGTTGCAGCCACAGGAGACTCGAGTCAAACCTCAACCTTGGGTTTCAAACTTTGCCCCCGATGTGGTCGAGCCCTACCCGCCAGCAGCGACGAACGGCACTGCATCAACGATGGCGAGGTGCTGCTAAACGCCTGCCCAGTCTGTGACACGCAGATCACGCATCCATACGCCAAACACTGCTCGAGTTGCGGTTACGAATATGCGCTCGCCAAACGAAAGCAAAACGACTGAATGGAGGGACCCATGCGACGACTCAGTTATTACAAACGCGCCAGCCGACGCTTCCTGCAAGGCACACGCCATCGCACGCCAGCCGAGGCGGTCGAGGCGGGCAGTCGCACCCTCGAGCAATGGGTGACGCTGCTCAGCGAGGAACGCGAACTCGAGGGCCAGTACGTGCAAGAACGCAAGATTCGACTTCATCAGCGTCGAGTGGATCATGCTCAACCAGCCGCAACGGTTCATCAGGCTGCCTGAAGCTCTAGTCACGCTCCAGTCATCGGGCAGCCCCTATGCTCCTCATGACGCTGATCTGAGCATCATTGCTCGAGTCAGCGTTCCCCCGGAGGTCTTATGCGACTGAGTTTGTACTCATGGATGGTGTTGTCGGCGGCAGTCAGTTTCGCCTTCGGAGGCGTACTGATGAAGTACGCCGATGGCCTGCGCAATCCGAATCCGAGCATGTTTGTGTTTTTGCTGTTCGTGCTCGGCGCAGCTTTGCAGATCGTGGCAATGCGTGGCACGGAATTGAGTGTGACGTACTTGGTCGTGCTTGGGCTCGAGGCCGTTTTGTCGTTCACGTTTGGGCTGGTGGTTTTCAGAGAATCGATCACGCTGTTGAAAGTGGTTGGTGCGTTGATTGTTGTGCTCGGAATCATTGTCTTGCGAGCGGATTAAACTCGAGCGGATTGAAGCTCGAGTATTCATCAACAGGGCATCAAAATCGAGGCTCGAGCCAGAAACGCTCGAGCCTCGAAAGTTGAACTATTTTGCCTTCGGGTGGATCTTCTCGACCGTCCCACCGAACAAATTGCTGGCGTCACTGGTGAATTGATATTGCAGGTAATCGTCCTGTGGAACCTCGAGCGCCA
>JAYURE010000282.1:0-5166 GCA_043756345.1 Deinococcales bacterium
TTGGTTGGGTTCAGAAAATACTGCTCACCACGCACAATCGGCGTGATGATCGAAAGCGAAACGACCATGATCGCCAGCACCAAAAAAATGCCGTAACGGGTCAGCAGTTCTGCAACTCGAGGTGGATTGTTCGCGGTTTTGGCGGAGGCTGTGGTCATGATGTCTTCCTTGCGGGTTTTTGAGGAGGACTCGAGGTTTGTGATGGTGCGGCGCTCGAGCCACGCACGACGAGACTTGCGGGCAACAGCACAGCCTCGAGATTCGCTTCGGGTTGCACGAGCCGTTGCAGCATCAATTCGACGGCTTTTAAACCCATCTCGTAAATCGGTTGCGCCACCGTGGTCAATCCTGGCAAGGCGTGCTGCGCAAGCGGAATGTCATCGAAGCCGGTCACACTCAGGTCTTGTGGCACGCGCAAACCAAGATCGTGCGCGGCGTGCAAAACACCAACAGCAGTGACATCGGTCAGGGCCATGATCGCGCTCGGGCGTTCAAATTTGGCGAGCAGTGTCGTGCCGCCCTGATAACCCATCTCGAATTGCTCGAGCGAACCGGTCAACAACAAGTCTTCGTCGAACTCGAAACCACGGGTCAGAAATGCTTGCCGGATGCCCTGCAAACGGTGCCGGATCGGTTCGCTGGTTTCTGGCGGGCTGAGCACCGCGATCCGCGTGTGACCCAACTCGAGCAGGTGCGTGGCCAGGGCTCGAGCGCCGTTGAAGTTGTCTATCGAAACGGCATCGGCATCATTTTCGGACGGGGCACGGTCCACGGTCACGACGGGCACGTTCTGTTCTCGCAGGCGGCGCACACCGTTGGCATCGCGTCCGGTGGGCACCATGATCACACCATCGACCCGTTGCGAAACCAGCATCTCGAGATAGACGTTTTCGCGTTCGAGGTTTTCGTTGGCACTGCACATGAAACTGCGATAACCCCGCGCAAAGAGTGCTTGTTCAATCGCAAAGGCGAGCGCCCCAAAAAAAGGAAGATCGAGTTTCGGCACGAGAATCCCAATCGTGCGTGTCTGCTGGACGCGCAAACCTCGAGCCACCGCCGAAGGGCGATAGCGCAATTCCTTCATCGCAATTTCGACCCGATCACGCAATTCGGGCCGCACAAATCCCGAAGAATTCACCACCCTCGAGACGGTGGCAACACTGACCCCGGCACTCTCGGCAACCCGTTTGATGGTGCTCATATAACTGTGCTCATATGACTGCGCTCATGCCTCGAGCCCCAATCCGGGCTGTGCGGTTTTCGCCCCGGTGATGTACTCAACGATTTCTTGCGGGCTGGTCGCGTGTTTCTCGAGCGTCGCCACGTGCACACCTTGACGCAAGACCACGATTTCGTCAGCAATTCGGTGAACATCGCGCATGTTGTGCGAGACGACCAGGAACGTCATGCCGCGATCACGCAATTCCTCGATCATGCGCAAAACCTGTTCGGTTTCATCGACACCCAAAGCGGCGGTCGGTTCGTCCAAAATCAAAAGCTTGCGGCCCCAAGTGATCGCCCGACCAATCGCCACGGCCTGACGTTGCCCGCCGCTCATGCGGGCGATTTCGGCCTGTGGGCTGGGAATCTTGATGTGCAATTGCGCCAAGACCTGCGCGGTTTCGCGGCGCATTGCGGGCCGATCCAGCAGGCCCAACCAACGGCCAATCGCGCCACCTCGAGTGACCTCACGGCCCAGGTAAACGTTGTCGGCGACATCCAAATCTTCGATCAAAGCCAAGTCCTGATAGACGGTTTCGATGCCTGCCGCTCGAGCATCGGCCGGTGATGAAAAGACGTGCGCAGAATCTTCGATCAGCACCTCGCCGTGGGTCACGCCATGCACGCCCGCGAGGATTTTGACCAAAGTGCTTTTGCCCGCGCCGTTGTCACCGACCAAGGCCAGCACCCGTCCAGGCTCGAGTGAGAAACTGACGTTTTTCAGGGCGGACAGTGCCCCGAAAGATTTTTTAACCGCACGCAATTCGAGCAGAGCAGGCACTCGAGCCTCCATTTTGGGAATAGAAACAAACCAGTCTGTCCAGCAAGCAAAAAATGAATGCTTTGCCTGACCGATTCGGTCCAAGTAATCGTTTTCGTAATCGATTACTTGGACTGTACGCTCGAGTCCAGAAACTGTCAAGATACCGCTGAAAATCCCAGGCTTGGTCCAAGGAATACTGGAATGATCCTCTGTCGCACCCAGTTCGTGACCATCGGTAGGGTGCGCCGTGCGCACCGTTGGATACGCGCTCTTGGTACGCACGGCGCACCCTACACAGACACGTTCTTTGTCAATTTCTCGAGGGTCAATACAGCCTAAGGATTTCTCGATAAAGCCATGACTGCACCCTCGCTCGTGATCCTGATGGATTTCCCTGGCTGGTATCATGTCGGTTGTGAAGCCTGCCGTGAAACCCCTCGTGACCGAATTGCGTGACCCTGAAGCCTGGAATTTGCTCGTCTCGAGCTTGCCGTACTCGAGTGCCTTGCAAGGCTGGGGTTGGGGCGAGGTCAAACGCCATTCGGGTTGGACGCCGTACCGTCTGAAACTCGAGGTGGATGGTGTTGTCATCGCGGCAGCGCAAGTCTTGCGCCGCAAGCAGGGTCCGTTGGGAATTTTGTATTGCCCGAGAGGTCCGGCTTTACGGTCGCTCGAGGATCTGGATACAGTGGCGACTGCGCTGCGTTCCTGGGCCGGTCCGGGCGATGTCAGCCTGAAGATCGAACCGCCCGTGCCGATCCTTTCGGACGGAACCGGTGCGGGCATCCCCTCGAGCCTTGGTGTCTGGCAGAACGTCGAAAGCACGCAGCCCGAACACACGGTCTTGTTGGACCTGACCAAGCCCGAAGCGGATTTCATGAAATCCATGCACGAGATGGCGCGACGCAACACCAAAACCAGCCTGAAAATGGGTGTCACCGCCGAGGTCGAACAGGATTTCGATGCCTTCTGGGAATTGTTCAGCGAAACCAATGGCCGCTCGAGCCTGATGCAACATTCCAGGTCGTATTACGAGGCCGTCTGGACCGAATGCAACAAGCACGGTGGCGAGGCCGTGATCATCACCGCACGGTTTGAGGGCAAGGCGCTCGCGTCCGGTTTGATCATTGGTTTGGGCGATGGCTTTAATTACTTGTACGGTGGCAGCACCCGTCTCGAGCGAGCAGAGGGCGAAAAAGACCCGAAAGGTTCAAACGGTTTTTACTGGGGCATGATTCGTCACGGCATGAGCAAAGGGTACAAGCACCTGGATTTGTTCGGCATTCCGCGCACCTTAAGCGAGGACAAGCACAGTTTCGGCGTTTACCAATTCAAGGAACGCCTCGGTGGGCAAAAAGTGCATTATCCGGCCTACGAAATTGCGCTTTCACCGATCTCGAGTTTGGTCAATGGGGCGCTCAGATTGCGCAAAAACGTCATGAATTACCGGGCTCGAGGCACCACCAAAGATGTCTTGTAACGACCTGAAATCTTGAAGGAAAGTTATCCACAACCTGCCTGTGGATAAGTCCCGAAGTTATCCACAGGCTTTCGGGCGGCCCAGGCCCCAAGCGATTTTCACGTGCATCACGCAATACTTCGCTTCAGTCATCCATTGGTCTGGCTCGAGAATCCATTTTGCCCTGTGGATAACTTTTGAAATCAGGGAAAAGGTGAAAGCCAAAAGGTCAAAGAAAACCCGAATTTTGACCTTACTTTTCCCTTTCACCTTTGACCTTTCACCTGCTTTTAAACCCCTGCAAGCGCGTGTTTTGCCTGGAAACGCTCGAGGTGAAATTCGTGCTTTCGATCCTGCGCCAGATCCGCGATCAATTCGCCGAGGAACGGCACGAATTTAAAACCGTGACCGCTGCACGGGCTGGCCAGGATCACATCGCTCGAGCCTCCAGGTACGAACCCGGCGTGCGTGTCGATCAAGAAATCTTCGCCCGGCGTGTTCGCGTACAAACAGGTTTTCGAGTGCATCATCGGCCCAGCAGCACCAGGTAAATGCCGTTTCATCCAAGCCTCAAGAAACTCCAAGGTTCGATCTGAAACCTCGTACCCTCGAGAACTGGCCTGCACTGTTTCACCCGATTGATGCAAACCAATCTTCACGCCGGGCAATCCGAACACCGGGAAGCCATACGCCTGTGCCCGATCCCAACGCGACACAGATTCAGTTTCTTCAGACCCAGTGTTTTCTGGAACGAGGTTGTGCGAAAGAAAAATCGGAAAACGTTCCGGCAAAAAATCCTCGAGTTTGTGTGGCCTGAAAAACACGCCACTCTCGAGCGTGACCGTGACCGGCATCGCAAATTCTGGAAACAATTCCGGCAACCATGCGCCCGCCGTGACAATCAATTTTTTGGCGGCAAACACGCCACGGTTCGTTTCAACCCGAGGTTGACCACCATCTCGAGCATCCGTATGCACTTTTGTAACCGTCGTGTGCTCCAAGATCTTCGCACCATGCGCCCGAGCCATACCCGCAATCACCTCAACGCAACGTGTGGGATTCAAAATGCCCGCATCCACAGAATGCAAACCGGCCCAATCGTCCGGCACGTGCCATTGCGGAAAACGCCGCATCAACTCGCCCGCGTCCAAACTTTCAAACTGCGCACCGACAGCCGTCATGGTCTGCAACGTGCTCTGCAAACTTTCCGAACCTGCCGGACCCAAATCCAAACCACCCGTGATCGTCAACAAGGATTCACCACAATCCGCCTCGAGCGCCCGCCACGATCTCAAAGACCGCATCGCCATCCGAGCGTAATCCGGCATGTCATACGCGAACCTGAAAATCCTGGAATGACCCTGACTCGAGCCACGGTCATGCCCAACCGCAAACTGCTCGAGCAGCGTGACACTCACACCACGTTTGGCGAGGGCGTAAGCGGTGGCAACGCCAGCCCCACCCGCTCCGATGATCAAGTATTCCGTTTCATTCATATTGAAAATCGTACCGCACGGGCGCGTGATGCGCTTGATCTCGAGCCTGATCTGTAATCGAATCCAAGGTGTAACAAGGTTTTCAACACGATCATTGTCAACGCACCAACACCGAAATATGATTCAGGCAAATTCAGTCTCGAGCGGTGATCGTCTTGCTGCTCGAGATTTGTTTTGTGATCAATGGCCGACTCGAGACTTGTAGGGTGTGCCGTGCGCACCGTTTG
>JAYURE010000283.1:0-5160 GCA_043756345.1 Deinococcales bacterium
TGGCGATTCAATTGTTTCGACTGCTGGCAAATCCGATCACGTCTCGAGCAGTCACCGTGATTCCAGTCCTCGAGAAAACTCCAAAACTCGAAGCAAAACTCGAGAGAGACATGGTGCGTTTCACATTGCAAAACGCCGAGACAAAACCATTTCCGGTCGGCCTCGAGTGGCGGGCCGTGTTGTTCACACCGGCTGGTCCGGTCGAAGCGCACGGCATCACCAAAAACTCGGACAGTGCGACGCTCGAGGTTCCGCAGGTTCGGGCAGGATTGATCACGTATCGCGTCGAGATTGCGGGCCATCGCCTCAATGGTCGGCTCGAGCGACTTGCGGGATCTCCGGTCACACCGTTGCGTTTGAAGGTCGGTGCGCGTTCGGTGCGCGTGGTCGGCAACCGTCGCCCGGCGCTGGTGCTGCATCCGTTGGATCGCAACGGCAATGTCAGCAGCGAGCCCGTGACCGTGCGCGTGCGTCGCCCCGATGGACTTGATTGGCGCAAACGCATCATGGTCAAGCACCTGACCGCCTGGGCGGTGCTGCCGCCCGGAACGCGCACCGGCAGCATGCAGGTCAGTGCCGCCAGCGGTGAGGCTCGAGGTGAACGTGCCGAGGTCGATGTCGTGCCGGGACCGGTCGCGGTCGTGCGGTTTGAGGTCTCGCCCAAAATTGTGACCGCCGATCAACGCGAACTCTGGTCGGTTCGGGTCGATGGCGCACGCGATGCGCTCGGCAATCCGGCCTTGGATGGCACGGTCACAGAGTTTGGCTCGAGCGGCGATTGGCAATTGTTTGCCACCCGTCCAATCGTGCGGGCCGGAGCGCAACTCGAGGTGCCACCGGTCGTCTCGCCGGGCGCGTACAGCTTCCAGGCCCGAAGCGATGGCCTGAAAGTTCCAGCGGTGCGCGTGCGGGCCGAAACGCCATCGCTGGCCTCCAAGGTGCCTCTGAAGTTCGAGGCGGGCAAACGAGCCCGGGTGATCGTCGGACCGGTCCAAGATCGCTTTGGGGCCTTGCTGGACAATGGCACACCGGTCACGCTCGAGGTTTGGAGCGACCGGCTCGAGTACAGCGTCACCGAACCGCTCGATGCGGGCAAACTCGTCTGGATTCCGCCACCGTTGCCGAAAACCGTGCGCAGCATTCGCGTCAGGGTTGCCGGGCAAACATTTACATTGCCGATTCCGAACGCCCAAACCCGAGGGCAACCGCTACCCTAGGGTTGAGATGTAATGCGTGCCTTAAAGCCAAAATCCTCGAGTCCCCAAACTTTCAAACGTCCAACATGGGCCGTGATCGGTGCGGGATTCTTGGTGTGCATTGCGCTCGCCGCGTTCGGATTCTCGCGTTGGTCAAACGCCTCGAGTGCAAGCGTCGGCAACCGTGCAGAACTCGTGCCGTCATCGAAAAGTGTGGATGTCAAAGCGATCCCGCCAGTCACCACCTCCGAATCGAACCAGACCTTGCCGCAAAGCCCCGAACCCGAATGGCTCGAGCGAGGTTGGATGCCGGTCAGCGGGGAGTGGAAATTCAAATTGGGTACGATCACCCAAGAAATGTCGGCGGGCTACGATCACCTGCTGCTCGCCCCGAAAATCTTCAAAGCACCATTCGTCTTGCGCTCGAGATTCCATCACCTGATCGGTTCTGGCGCGGGTCTGGCGTTCGGTGCATCCGAACACGGCACGCACCGTGACACGCATCAGGTTCGGTACAGCGACGACGGGGCGGCAATCGTTTGGGGTTACTTCGATCAGAACGATCAGTTCGTCACGCAAGGATCAAAGGGCGTGCCACCACCATTGACCGACTCGCACGAACTCGAGCTTGATGTTGGCAAAACGTACTCGATCAAACTCGATGGTCAGGTCATCGCCAAGGATCAAGAAGTGCACTCGAACGCCGGACGGGTCGGCCTGCAAGCCTCGGTCAGCACGGCAGCATTTGATCGCTTCGAGGTTGAGCGTTGCCGTGGTGAAACGTGCACCCGTTGGTCTGGGCTCGAGATGGAAAATGCCAACGAACACGTTATTGAAAGTCCAAAACCATGACCTCGAGTTTGCGCCAACGTGCCACACCTTGGGTGATTGCTGCGATTGCCTTGCTCGCACTCGCTGCCGTGCTGGTCTTCTTGCTGCTGCCGATCTGGAATCGCGCCGCACGCGAATCGGACGTGCTCGAGGAGGCACTGCAACGCGCCCGCACCGCCGCTAGCAGTACCCAACCGATGCGTTGGCTACCCGACGATGCCGATCAGGTGCGCAAACTCGAACCGTTCCGCCGCGACGAGATCGCTGGGCAATACCGGCAGGCGCTCGAGGAACTCGCCTACGCCCGATTCACGTCTGATGGCAGTGGCCTGAGCACCTACTTTCAGGAGGCCGCGCTCGATGATGCCTTCAAAGCGAGCGTGGCCGGATCGCGTTCACGTCTGGTCAGTTGGGCGCATCAATTGCGGTTGCATTTTTACTCGCCGGACGGTGCGACCATTAGTTTCACCGACACCGCCTGGAGTGCGCAGACGCTCGAGAAGGATGGAAAACTCGAGGATGTGCAATTCGCCAAACGCACCGTTGATGTGGTCATGCAACTCGACGATGGCAATTGGCGCATTCACCATTGGCGCATGACCCGATTGCAAGAACTGCCGACAGAACCAAAAGCGAATCCCAAGCTCGAGCCAGAATTGGCTGCCGTGCGCGGCGTGAATTACGTCGGGCGTTCCAGACCGTTCAACGATTTTTGGATCGGTTACGACCCCAATGAGGTCGCCTCGAGTTTCGCACTCGCCAAAGAATTGCACTTAAACACCCTGCGCGTTTTCGTCCCGTACCCGACACCGGAGGCCGCGTACACCAACCTCGGCAAATTGCTCGAGGCGGCCAAACTTGCCAAACTGCGCGTGATCGTCACGCTTTTGGACAATTACACCGCTTACCGTTTTGAAGACCTGCCCGATGTCTTTCAGGGCCTCGAGCGCCTGCTGCCATTGCTGCGCGATCCAACTGTTTTCGTCATCGATGTCAAAAACGAGGCCAAACGCGACGCACCGAACGTAGGCTGGGGACAGATCCGGGCCACGCTCAGTTTTCTGGCCGCCTGGTTGCGCAGCGAAACGCACAAACCGATCACCGCTGGCCTGAGCCAACCCGATCCAGAATTGGCTCGAGCCCTGGATTTCGTAACGATCCACCATTACGGATCGGACGCGCAACTGACCACAAAATTGCAAGAGGCTCGAGCCACGAAAAAACCGGTCTTGCTCGAGGAGTTCGGATTTCACACGCAACTTGACGAATTCCCAGACCCGCACACCGAAGGCGATCAGGCGCGGTACTACGCCAAAATCTTGTCCGTGCTCGAGACCGAAAAAATCGGGTTTCTCTCCTGGTCGCTGCACGATTTTCCAACCGGCCCGATGCCCGGAGGTCGCAGCGTCGAACGTCACCTCGGCCTCGTGCGCGACGATGGATCGTTCAAACCTGCTGCTCGAGTGTTGATCGGTGATCCGCCACCGAACGTCGGCCTCGAGTGGATCGGCAAGATCGCCGCGATCAAAGCCTTCTGGCCGTTGTTGCTGATTGCCGCGATTGCTTGGATCGTCTGGCGGGTGCGACGCGGTGAACGCAGCCTCGAGATGGAAATGGAATTTTAGTGGATCGCTCAGGACGTGTGGGCGTGACTGACCAATTTGTGTTTGATTGCCATCAGCACAGCTTCGGTGCGTGACCTGACACTGAGTTTCGCCAGGATGTTCGTGACATGAAATTTGACCGTGGGCACGGTGATCACCAGTTTGTTGGCGATGTCCTGGTTGGATAAACCTTGGCTCAGGGAGGCCAGAATATCGCGCTCGCGTCGGGTTAATGCCTGACCGGTTCCCACGGGTGTGGCTGCCTGTACGAGTGCTTTGGTGGCCTCTGGTGCGAGTGTGAGTTGCCCAATGTGCGCGGCACGAATCGCCAAAAGCAATTCGTCGGGCGAGGAACTTTTGAGCATGTAACCCATCGCTCCGGCCTGCATCGCGGATTGGACTTGATCTTGTTCGTAAAAGCTGGTCAGGATCAGCACGCACACCTTTGGATGCCGACCGAGAATCGCGTGCGTGGCTTTGGCTCCATCCATCACAGGCATCAGCATGTCCATCAGGACGACATCGATCTCGAGCCGGTTACAAAACTCGAGTGCCTCTTGACCGTTGTTGGCCAGGGCAACGCATTCAAATCCATCAGAGGCGGTCAGCAAGGAGGCGATGCCGCGTTGAATCATCGGATGGTCATCGACCACCAGGACTTTGATCGCTGGGCGCGGATGAAAAGGAGTGGTGCTGTGGTTTGTGTCTTGGCTTTCCATTGTTAAGACTGTATACATTCATGATGAAGCGGGAGAGAAACCCAGCATTTCGGTTGGGCCGCAAGCCTCGCCTGGTCACCATTTCAAAGCTGCTGATCCCGGACCCGTGGATCGGAAGTGAGCACATCAACGCTCGAGGTTTCCTCAACGAGACCTGTATGCGACTCGAGTTGACTGCTCTTGGATTCCTGATCTGCCAAACAACCGGACCGAAATCGCCAGTCTCGAGCCATCAATCGTGTTTTGACTCGAGCACAAATGCGATGGGCATGGGCTATCCACTGCTCGAGTGATGTGGGAAGTGCAAAGAATTCCGGCAGGGACCAATACTATTTCTTCGCCGCGCTTCCTGCTTTTGCTGAATTGATGCTCGAGAATGAATGCTCCGTTTCGGGTGTGAGCGGGTTGCGATCAGGCTCAGAAAAGTTGTGCTGCTGGAGGCGCAAGGCTTGATCCTCTTCGGTTTTGAGGTATTGCTTTCGAGATCTATCCTTTTGCGTTCAGATCGCCTTCCCATACTTTGGTCTGAGGTGGCCTGACATGTATTCCGATTGCGTTAAGGTAAGAATTTGTAAAGAATGAGTTGTGTTTCATGCTCGAGCGAGAGTTGACGGGACGCGAAGACGATCATCCTGCAAACGGGCACCTGGGATGAACCGAGCGAGTGGTGCGACCGACCCGAAAACCCGCAAGACGCAAGTCTTGTGGCCCGATCCCTCCGCGAAAGAGGTGAACGGCTATTTTGCATACATTTTCATCCGTCCTGCCCCACACGAAACCCGAACGCCGAACCCACAGACGAGACGCTCC
>JAYURE010000284.1:0-1906 GCA_043756345.1 Deinococcales bacterium
CCGATGAAAAAGCACTTTCGACAGGTGATGCACTCGTGGACGAGGCCACCTCAGTGTTCATTGGATTACGATCTTGGCCGGGTGAACGCTCAGGCAAGATCCGACGTGAATCGATCCTGTTTTTGCCAAGGGGGTGTCCGGTCGAGCCAGTCATTTGGTTTGGGCGTTCAGAAACCATGATGTGATTCTCAGCCTTTCCGTTCTTCAAAAAGGTGAGCGCAGAAACCAATGACCATTTCTGAGATGCGCTTTCTGGCCTTTTTAACGAACTCGAGCGTACCATCAACTGGCTTTTCGTCACTTTGGAACAGGTCAATATCGAAGTAGATCGATACCTCAGGATAGGCATCGTACAGCGCCGAATACCGCTTTGCACTTTCCTCAGGGGCAAAGATGCGTTCTTGATCGGGTCGGAGCATTTGAGCAACCTGCTCTTTTTTCATCGGTCCAATGGTGACATGGCACTTAAAATCTTCGTCTGAAGAGTTGATTCTGAACATCAGGTCGTCGATGTTTTCTGGGAAGACGTTTAACAGGCTCCGAGACTGATTGTATGTTTTGGCATGAAACAGCGTGACCAATTCTGCGAAACCCATGCTGACCGGCGCGAGATACCTTTTTCGCAATCCGAGGCGTTGAAAGGTCGTCGGTTGAAGCTGGCTCACAACGGCATTCAAAAGCTGTTTGATCTGAGCGTTTTCCGCCTCGGCATCGTCTGAGAGTCCCAGGTAGGAGCACGAATTTTGGTCAATGCCAATGTTGGCGGGCGTGGTCGAACTTCGCATGTCAATCGAGTTGCTGCCGTCCGTTTGCCAGAACTCAAATGAACCCTCAAGCTCAGACGCAGCGGCGATGACCTTTCCAAGGTGGCTCAACTGAGGTTTGTACCTCGCTTGGAAAATTGTGACTTGGTGTTTTGGGACTGGGACTTTGGTCACAGACCTATATTCTCACAACACCCTCGCTTTTGCAGCACAAACCCGCGTCAATTTCGATTTTGTCGTGGCTTGCCTGACAAGTTCGGGCAAATCTGACCCAATCGCAGGTCATATACACGATCCTTAAAATCGTTCTGTGGCAACGGGTTAAACTTCAGGCAGACATGCCAGCCACAGCCCTCCCTCCTCGAGCATTCGCCCATCTTCCCTTCGGTTCGGTCCTGGCTAGCGCATGAACCTCGAGCGCATCCAATCTGGCCTTGCTGAACTCTTTGCCGCTCCGCACCGCTGGTCCCACGAGTCGCGGCGCATCGTGTTTTGGTACGACACGGACGGTCAATTCCGGGATACGTTCTCTGAACTCGAGTTGCCGGGTGTGACCAAACTCGAACTGAACGGGGCGGCCTTCGGTGTCAAGCATCGTTTGTTGGTGCTCGAGCCGGACACTGCATTCTTGGTTTATGCCGCGCACGCCGAACCTGCCGCGCAGGACAATTGGTTGTTTGATGTGCAGGCGTTCTCGTTGGTGTTCAGTGCGGATCGGGCGGCGATGCTGATGCAGGAGTTCGGCTTCTTGAACCGTTCGCTCGAGGGCTACCTGCGGGTGCATGTTGGGTTTTTTGCCAGCAAGAAACGTGCCGAGGCGTTTGCGGGATTGCAATTGCCGCCCGATGCTAGCGAGCGTGATGTGCGCATGGCGTTGCTGTCTGTCCTGACGGGCCTGCGGGTGTCGGAGGCGAATGGGGCGCTGCGGCAGGTGCTGAAGGCGGGTTTGGTCGAGGCGGACAATCCGGTCTGGGCGGAGGTGATTCGGCACCTCGAGCCGGACGAGTTCTGGCGCGTGGTTGAGGATGCGACCGGTTACCGTGAATCGCAAGCCTCACCGAGCCTGCGGCGGTTGTTTGTGCGCCTGCTGGTGACGCACCTTGAGCGGGGTTTTCACGGTTCGTTTCCGTTGGCGCTCGAGC
>JAYURE010000285.1:0-1905 GCA_043756345.1 Deinococcales bacterium
AGGATTTCCTTGCGATCAACACGCTGCGAGCGCTCGCCCTCGATTCGATTGCCACGGCCAAGGAGGGGCATCCGGGCGGACCGCTCGGCATGGCTCCGATGGCATTTGTGTTGTGGTCGAAGTTTTTGCGGTTTAACCCAAAGAATCCGCATTGGTCAAACCGGGATCGTTTCGTGCTTTCGGCGGGTCACGCGAGCATGTTGTTGTATGGCGCGTTGCACCTTTCGGGTTTTGACCTATCGCTCGAGGATTTGAAGTCGTTTCGGGCGTGGGGCTCGAGGACGCCGGGCCATCCAGAGTTTGGTCATGCGCCAGGTGTGGAAACGACGACGGGTCCGTTGGGTCAGGGATTTGCCAATGCAGTCGGCATGGCGCTCGCAGAGGCTCATTTGGCTGCGCGGTACAACCAACCGGGTCATGCGGTGCTGGATCATTTCACCTATGGTATTTGCTCAGATGGCGATTTGCAGGAAGGTATCTCACACGAGGCGGCAAGTTTCGCTGGGCATTTGGGCTTGGGCAAATTGGTGATGTTGTATGACGACAATCACATTCAGTTGGATGGTCCGACCGAATGGGCGTTCTCCGAAAACATTCCGAAGCGTTTCGAGGCGTATGGCTGGCACGTGCAAACGGTGGCGAATGGTGACACGGACCTCGAGGGGATTGAGGCAGCAATCCGGGCGGCCCAACTCGAGACGGGCAAACCGAGTTTGATCTGCGTGAAAACAACGATTGGCTATGGCATGCCGAAGCAGGGTACGGCGGATGTTCACGGCAAGGCCCCAAGTCTCGAGGATGTGATCTCGACGAAAGCGAAACTCGAGTACCCGAGCCCGGACGCCTTAAACACAACACCGTTCTTCGTCGCGCCTGATGGTGCGAAACCGTGGGCTGAGGCTGGTGTTCGAGGAGCGACACTCGAGACCAGTTGGCAATCTACATTCGAGGCGTACAAGAAGAAATTTCCAGGACTGGCAGCAGAACTCTCTGGGATTCTCGAGGGCAAGTTGCCTGCGAACGCCTTCTCGAGCTTGCCGAATTTTGATTCGTATGGCAAACCAGTTCGGACCCGCAACGCAAATGGCGATTGCATCAATGCGCTCGCGCCGAACATTCCAGCCTTGATGGGTGGATCAGCAGATTTGTCCGGCTCGAACATGACGATTTTCAAGGGCAGCGGCGCGATTAAGCCGCACGATTTCGCGGGGCGCAACGTGCATTTCGGTGTGCGCGAGCACGCGATGGCGGCGATTGGCAATGGCCTGGTGCTTTCGGGTTTGCGGCCTTATGTGGCGACGTTCTTCACGTTTTCCGATTACATGAAAAACTCGATTCGCTTGGCGGCCTTGATGGGCATTCCAACGATTTTTGTCTTCACGCATGACAGCATTGGCGTTGGCACGGACGGCCCGACGCATCAACCGATTGAGCACCTGGCAGGATTGCGTGCCATTCCGAACCTCTGCGTGTTGCGTCCCGCCGATGCGAACGAAAGTGCGACCGCCTGGAAACTCGCGCTCGAGCGCACGGACGGCCCAACCGTTTTGGTGTTCACCCGTCAGGATGTGCCGGTGCTCGAGTCCAACCCAGAAGGCGTGGCTCGAGGTGCGTACACCAAGGCGGACAGTGCCGGAACCCCAGACGTGATTTTGATTGCGACCGGCAGTGAAGTTTCACTCGCACTCGATGCGAAAACTGCGCTCGAGGCTCAAGGCAAGAAGGCACGGGTTGTCAGTGCGCCGAGCTGGGATATTTTCGCCAAGCAAGACAAGGCGTACCGTGACAGCGTTCTGCCACCCAGCGTCAAAGCCCGAGTTGGCATTGAGGCGGGCTCGAGTCTCGGTTGGGAACGCTTCGTTGGTTTGGATGGCGCAATGGTTTGCTTGGACCGTTTCGGCGCGA
>JAYURE010000286.1:0-5148 GCA_043756345.1 Deinococcales bacterium
CGCCCCTCTCCGGTGAGAGGGGTTTGTTGTGAATCGCATTTGTTACGTAGGGGTGTGGGTTTTTTGGTTGAAGGCCTCAATCTGTTGGCCTTCGGATCGGATGGAATCGGCATCGAATTTGAAATACGAACGGGGCGGCATGACTCCCCAGGTGTTGCTGGTTCGGACATCATCTGGAAAAAATCTGACTTCGTGATCTGATACGAGTTGCTCGAGGTCGCAGAAGAGTTCCATGAAAATTTCTTCTTCAGGCATTCGCACGTAACTGTAAATGTTTCGGGCGACACCGTGACGACCCGGCCCCCAAACGACCGGGCGTTGGAGTTGTGCGAGGTGATCCAAAGCCACGCGCATGTCAGCAAAATCGACGAGTTCAAAGGCGACGTGATGGATGTGGCTGTAACCCTTCTCGACGAAGGCGAGCACGTGATGGTCGGGGTTGACGTGCATCCAGCAACCTTCATCGCCCATCCAATCGGTGATGCCGAACTCGAGGATTTCGTGATACCAATTCACGGCACGTTTCGCATTCGCCGTCAGGTAATTGACGTGACCGAACTTGCGTGGGTGAAAACCTGGCATGCGGCTCGAGGTTTGCATCTCGGCGGGCCAATTCGGATGGTGCTTCTTGCGTTCGATCAGCACGACTTTGTTGCCATCAATGTCGAACAACTCGAGGCCAGAACCGCGATAGGGCACAGACACAATCTTGGATTCCACTCCTCGAGATTTCAAGGTGCTTGCTGCAACCTCGAGTGTCAAACCGGCAACCAATTCGTAACAGACGTACTCGAGTCCTGGCGTGTCACCCTGAATCAGAAGCAGCGCGTAATCTTCGTGGGTGCAACGCAAAATGCCATGGTCATTGTGCAATTCGCCATGCAATCCGAGCGTGTGCGCCCAGCGTGAAAAACTCTCCTCGAGATTTTTGACCCGCAACGCCGCGTGATGAATTGCGGAAATCATTTTTCCAGCCACACTGTTTTCGCTCATGCTCGAGACCTCATTTCTGCGACTCGACGTTCAGCCTCTTCCTCAGGAATGGCTAGCGCAACATGCAAGGTAGCCGCCGTGACTTCCGGTTGCACACCGACAGGCTCGAGGATTTCGTTCGATTGCACGATTGTATTTTCCAGGCGACCAATGCCAATCACTTCGACTGCGACAACATCACCAGGATTGACCGGCCTTGAATGCGCAGGCGTTCCAGTCAACAGCACATCGCCAGCCTCGAGCGTGACATGCCTTGAAAGATCCGCGATTTGATACGCGACACTGAACATCAAATCCGTGCCGGTGTTCGTCTCCTGCACAACCTCGCCATTGACGTAGGTTCGCATCGTCAAATTGTTCGGATCAACGTCCGCAGCATCGACCATGACTGGACCCATCGGGCAAAAACCATCCTGGCCCTTCACGCGAACCATCGCGCCACGGTCGGCATGACGAAAATCATGCACGCCAAAATCGTTCACAATGCTGTAACCACGCACGAACCCGAGCGCGTTCTCTAGCGTTGCGCCCTTGCATTTTTTGCCGATGATCACGGCAATTTCACCCTCGTAATTCAAGAACTCGCAACCGTGCGGCCTCGAGACTTTCGCACCATGACTCGAGATTGAACTGATTGGCTTGAGAAACCAAGCAGGAGAGTCTGGGATTTTTTTCATTTCGTACTCGACGCAACGCGAACGGTACGTCAAATGCGTGGCAAAAATTTGTCGCGGCTCGAGCGGAGCTAAATAGTTCGCCGTGCTTGCCTCGAGTTTCATGCCATTCTCGAGCGTGATTGTATTTTCCTCGAGTGTTCCAGCGTGTGCGGTGTTGTTGTGTAAAACGCGAACGTGTTTCATGCGTTAACCTCTGTTCTTGATTGGGTTCCATTCGTGCGTCTGGCGAGGGCGACCATGAAGGTCGCCCCTACGAAAACTATTTTTCCGTAGGGGCGGGTCTTGTGCCCGCCCTCCGAAGCGAGGAAACATTGAACCCAAATCATCTCATTGACCTCTCGAGATTTTCTTTGGCCGCATCCTTGTCATGCTGCGCAATCACCTCGCCACCGTTGACGGTGTAGCCAAAACTGAAGCGGAATCCTTTGATGATCTCGAGCGGTGCAATCGCGCCCAAATCCTCAATCGTGTTTTTGCCAAACTCGAGCGTGGCATCACCTTCCCAGATTTCGCTGGCGCTACGGTCAATGCCGCCGCTGCGCACGAGTTCAAAGACATCTGGACGCAAACCATCGTAGGCCGGAAAGTGCCTCGAGTTGTACATTGGTGGATCGTTGACGACCGGTCCAGTTTTGGAAATTTCGCGTAAGGTCACGGTGGCCCTGGCAATCTCTCGAGATCCTGCGGTGCAGGTTGCACCGAATTTCCCGCCAGCTTCGATCCTGGCGGTGGCTTTGCCAACGGCCATGGCTCTGGCGATGTGAATGTTGCCCAACTTTTTTGGGAAGCCCTGAATGTACCCACGAAACATCGCAAAATCCTTGTCCACCCAAATGTAGACGCACCTCGAGACTGGCTTGCCCTGGTACTTCGCACCGACGACCAGAAAAAATTCTTTGTACTGCGACATGATCGGGTCCAACAATTCATGACCATCATCCGAACACGATTGCCAATCGGCAAAGATTGCGGCAACCGCACCGGGATCGTCCGCAGGCTCGAGTTCCGGTGGCAGCAACGCGATCACCGCATCGGGATTGGTGCGGTATTCGACGATCAAAAAATCGCCCGAGTAATGCCACGGCGGAGGCGGCACGATGCTCGCCCGACCGTCCGGTGAGAGTGGAAAGGTGTAACCGAAAGGTGATTTGCGTTCAGTCATAAAAACCTCGAGAGAGAAAGTCGTAGGGGTGAGGCTTGCCTCACCTTGAACTTAAACAAGCGCCGTGAATGCCACGTTGATGATCGATTGCAAACGCCGATACCACCCTTCGCGTCCGGTCAGTAGGTGCGTGTTGGTGATCACTGCGAGCGTCACGTCATTGACTGGATCGATCAGCAATTCGCAACCGCTCGCGCCACCATGACCAAAAGTTTTGAATGATGCGAGTTCGCACAACAATGCTGGAGTCCATTCTGTTTGCAACGCCCAACCCAATCCCCATGGCATCGGCGCGGTTTCGTCGTAGCCTTTCATGCTCGGGTGAATGCCGGTGACGACACCGGTCTGATTTTCACTCATGGCGCGAACCGTGGCGCTCGAGTGAATGCGTGGACCATTCAGAGCGAAGTGCGATGCGAAACGCAGCAAGTCTCGGGCCGTGCTGGTCACGGCAAATGCTGGATGCGCGAGTCCTCGAGCGTGACGCGAGTTGTACATTGCGCCAACTGTGCCTTCTGCCGTCACACCGCGCACGGTGGCAACCCGAGCATCCTGTTCGGCAGGTGTTGGAAAGAACGTGTCGTACAATTTCATCGGCTCGAGCACGAGGTCTCGGATCAAATCAGGCAAGGATTTTCCGGTCACAACCTCTGCCATGCGTCCAGCGATCAGCGTGTTGTAATCGGCATACGCGAGGCTCGAGCCTGGTTTGAACTTGAGTGGCGCGTGCATCGCCTCGTTGATCAAATCTTCGATTGATACTTGCGCGATCAACCTGGCTTCCATCTCTGGCGATTCGTAAATCAAACCAGAAGTGTGCGTCAGTAAATGTCGCAATCGAATTTCTTCGCGGACATCACCGGTAAATTCCGGCAATACATTCGACGCGAGCGTGTTCAATGTGATCTCGCCATTTTCGATCAAACGCATGATCGCACTGACCGCGTACATTTTGGAGATACTCGCAATCGGCCATAGGACATTTTCGCTCGAGGGCAAACCAGGACCGGCATTCCCAGCGTAATGCTCGAGCAGGATTCGTCCGCGTCGCGCTCCGATTACGGCGGCCCCAGCGAATCCGCCCTCGTCGATGTGATGTTCGACGATGCTTACGACTCGAGAAAGAGCGTCTGCTTGGTTCATGAAAAATCCTCGAGCTTACAGATTGTCTGAAGACCATTCGCTGTTCTGGCGAGGGCGAACATAGAGTTCGCCCCTACGCAAATGTTGTAGGGGCGAGCGACCCTGCCCGTAAGGTGCATGGTTTGGGTCAAGACAACTCCATGTTCGCCCTGCCCTTGCCACCCCATCATACCCAACTCACTTTCAGTGGCAGATGCTTGATACCAGAAATAAAATTGGATCGCAAGCGTTCCATGGGTCCGTTCAATTTCACGCTCGAGAGTTGCGGTAACAGTTCTTCTAACAGCACTTTGATCTCGAGCCGTGCGAGGTGTTCGCCGAGGCATTTGTGTGGGCTTTTCAAACCGAAGGCGAGGTGTTCATTGGGTGTGCGTCGAATATCGAATTTGTACGGATCGGCGAATTGGCGTTCGTCGTAATCGCCGGAAATGTACCAGATCAGAATTTTGTTGCCCGCTTTGATGGCTCGAGATCCGATGATCGTGTCTTGCGTGGCGGTGCGCCTGAAGTGCATCGTCACCGATCCCCAGCGCAGAATCTCTTCGACCGCGCCATCAATCAAACCTGGATCGTTCTGCAATGCCTCGAGGCTTTCTGGATTCTCGAGCAAGGCCAGCATGCCTTCGTTCATGGTGTAGCGCGTGGTGTCGTTGCCTGCCGCGACGAGCAGCGTGAAGAAATTTTTGAATTCAATTTCGCTAAGCGGTTCACCATCGCGTTTGGGTTGCAGCAAGCGTGTGATCATGTCGTCTTTCGGATTGGCCCGACGGTCTTTGGCTTGCGCCTCGGCGTAATCGAAGAGTTTCAAACTGACTGGACTGCGAAACGGCAGCAGGCGATAAGCATCCGTGTTCGAGAGTCCAACCGGTGTGTCCGTAAATTCTGGATCACTGTTGCCGATCAGCGCGTCACCGGCACGCACCATCCAAGGGCCGTCCTCGTCGGGCAATCCGAGCACCTTGCCGAGCATTCGCATCGGTAAACGTCGCGCCAGCAATTCGACAAAATCAAATTCGGTGAACGCTCGAGCTTCATGGATTGTTTCTTGCGCGATCAACCGCAACGCTTCTTCGTAAGACGTGACTTCGCGCAAACTAAACGGCGGTTGAACCATACGCCGGTATTCGGTGTGCTTCGGCGGGTCCACCTCCATCATCGTTTTTCGCGCCTCGA
>JAYURE010000287.1:0-1902 GCA_043756345.1 Deinococcales bacterium
TGGTATTGAACCTCAAGTGGCATTCAGCACCAGCGATCACAAGAATTCGACATGATGCCGGGAGTATACGAATCAATTCACCCGCAAAGGCAAGCTGAATCGAAGGTTCAAGAAACGCTCAAGCCGAAAATCACAACCAGCCTTTTTCTCGAGCAATCCGTGCCGCCTCGATGCGGTTGTCCGCGCCGAGCTTGCTGATGGCTTCGGACAGGTAATTGCGCACGGTGCCTTCGGACAGGTTCAGTTCGCTCGCTATCGCGCCGCTCGAGCGTCCATCGGCGGCGAGCCGCAAGACTTGGCGTTCGCGGTCGGTTAATGGATCGGGTTCGCTCCAGGCTTCAGCCGCGAGGTTCGGATCGATTGCGCGACCTCCAGCATGGACGCGACGGACGGCCTCAGCGAGTTGACTGGCAGGCGTGTCCTTCAATAAATATCCACTGGCCCCAACCTCGAGTGCGCGGCGCAAGAAACCGGAACGGGCAAAGGTCGTGACGATCACGACTCGAGATTTCAAGTTGTTCTTCTTGATTTCAGCGGCCAATTCAAGGCCGGTCATGTGCGGCATTTCGATGTCGGTCAGGACGATATCGGGATTCAGTTCGAGCGTTTTTGCGAGTGCGATCTGACCATTCAGGCATTGCGCGACCACTTCGATGTCACCTTCGAGTTCGAGCAGCGCGGCGAGTGCTCCGAGGACGAGGCCCTGATCTTCGGCGATCAGAACACGAATCACGAGAGTTTGACCAAACCTGCGAGTGTCGGCCTGAACCCGCACGATTGATAGAAATGCTTGAGGTGATCTTCAAAGTCCACATGCAACCAATCGCAGGCTCGGGCTCGAGATTCAGAAACGGCTCGAGTTACCAATTCACGCCCAACGCCTTGATGTTGAAAATCTTTGTGAACTGTTGTGTCGAGCAAAAAAGCGTGAACGCCAGCATCGGAAATCACCTTGACGAAACCAATCAAGCTCGAGCCAGAGAACGCGCAAATGTAAAACAAACTTCGCTCGAGTTCCACCGTGAAATCTTTCGTCACGTGACCATCCCAAGCGGTGACAAAAAGTTCGTTCAATGCCTCACTCGAGACAACTGGGCTGAGTTGATATTCGATCATGCCCACCATCATGACGGTTCGAGACCTGGGCTGAGAGTTTCGGCAAACACATTCGCTGGCTCAGGTCGGATCGGCAGCGCAAACGTTAACCCTCGAGAACCGCTCGAGACTTGCGTCTTCAAGCTTCCGCCCAACGCTTCGGCACGTTCACGGATGCCGCGCACGCCGTTGCCCTCGAAGATCTCCCGCTGCGCATCGTCCCAAACTTCGAGCGTGACCTGACCACCACGTTTCTCGAGCGACACCCAGCATTGCGTTGCCCGAGAATGCCGGATGACATTGGTGATCGCTTCACGCAGCGCAAAACCGAGCGCACTTTCCTGCGCCCACTCGAGTTCAATCGGCACAACGTACAACTCGAGTTTGATCTTCGCAGCTTCACACGCCAGCGCAATATTTGAGAATTCCGCCTCGAGTCCGGCACTGCGATACCCACGCACGGCATTGCGAACTTCCTGCAAACTTTCTCGAGCGATGCGTTCAACATCCCGAATTTCTTGCGCCGCCCGAGCCGGGTCTTTATCGGCCAATCTCGAGGCGAGTTCTGATTTGAGGACAATCACCGAAAGCGTATGTCCGAGCAAATCATGCAAGTCTCGAGCGATGCGTTCGCGTTCGGCAACCTTGGCGATGCGAACCACTTCCTCTTGTGAACGTTGCAAGGCTCGAGCCGAAAGCGTCTCGTGATACGCGAGGTTGTTGCTGACAGCGGCAACGATGGTCAGGATCACAAACAAGGCAATGGTCAACCAATTCAACTCGTTCGCAAACATCAACGCAACACAA
>JAYURE010000288.1:0-1900 GCA_043756345.1 Deinococcales bacterium
CGGAAGAGGGCGCGGTTGCCACGGGTTGCCCTGTTTACCAGGTCGGCAGTCAGTTCGGTCGTCACCGTAGCTGTTTTAAGACCGGCTCCGATGCTTGAAAAATCGACTGAACTGTTCGTGGGCGCAGTGTAGAAGAAGAAGCCGCTTCCGCCGAGGAACCCTGTGGCAAGGGCGGCACTGCTGATAGATTGCAGTTTCATGATCCCCAAAGCGTATGGCGTGCCAATCGAGGGCGGGGTTCCGTTTTGGTTCATCGAGAATTTGGCGCTGATCAGGTTTGTTGGAGTGACAGCGGTTAAAGGTGCCAGGTTAAAGCCAACAAAAGCTTTGTATGCGTTGTTTGGATTTGAAACCTTCGTTCCACCGATAATGCCGCTGCTGTCACCGATTCGGTACTCACTGGGATCGGAGTCGTTCTGAGCGCACTTGGCGATCACGCCAGTACCGCAGGTTGGGTTGGTGGCTGGATCAAGGCCATCGGTGTAAATGATGCTACCGCTCAGGGTGGTGGCAAGATCGGGGGTGGCAACCGGATCAAGGATTGCCAAAACAGCTTTCAAGGTCGAATAGGTACGGGCTGTGGTCGAAGCGGCGGCCAATGCCGTGCCGGTGGAATCGGTGGCGGTGGCCGCGAAATTGTACGTCACAGTCTTGTTCACACCGGTTGCTGCTGGTGCGTTCGGCAAGCCTGCGGACGTGATCGTCAAGGTTTTGCTGTCGGGACTCCAAGCGAAGGTCGGCGTGGTTGCGCTCGCAGAAGTGAATGCAGCCTGCGTTGTTGTTTGGTTCATGGCTTTATCGAAGGTCACGGCAATGGTGTTGTTGTTAATGCCAACACCCGTTGCACCAATGTCGGGCACGCTCGAGACGATGTTCGCTGGGGCGGCAGTGGGAATGTTGATGGTTACTGTGTCAGTGTCGAAGGTGCCAGCCGCACTCGTTGCAGTCAGGGTGTAAACGCCTCCCGTGACAGCGGTGAAAGTGGTGTTTCCACCAGTGAGCGGTGTCACCGCTCCGACGCCGTTGTTAATGCTCAGGCTGGCGATAGCGCTTCCAGCGCCAGCGGTGACGGCTGAGACGAAGGTAACAGGTCCACCACCGGCGGGCAGGGTGATAGTTTTGGCCTCTGCAATGGTTGCGGTTTTCACATTGAACTTGGTGATGGTTGGCGCTGTTGCCAATTGCGGACTGATGGTGATCTTCTTCGTATCGGTGACAAAATCTCCGGCTGAATTTTTGGCGGTCAGGGTGAAGGTGGTTTCCACTATCACACCAGTGACGACTGCTGTGACCTTATCCGCGCCCAGTACGGGGGCCGGTGTTGCTGGGGCCGCAGAAAGGTTGACCTCACTTGCGTCTGTGACCGTCCAGGACAGGGTGACATTGCCACCGCCAGCGGGTAATTTGTCATCCGTTACATTTGACGTGAACGATTTAATGACCGGTTTTGCCACCGCTGCGGGCGGGCAGGCCGTTAAGGTCGCGGCAAGCACCAATAAAAGTGTTGTGGCTAAGAACTTACGCATAGTTTCCCCCTGTTACCCGAGCGGACTCGAGTCCTGAATTGCGGATTTGTTTGCGGATTGATCTACCATTCATTTGCCATTGTGCTGGTCCAACCATTCCCCCGGTGTTGCAAACGTCTGGTGCTCGAGTGGGCAACGCACCCGATGACCCTTCGAGCATAACTGGAAACCGGGGTGCCGCGCAGGTTAGACGCGACACTTTACAAGACTCGAGCAGGATTAATCTCGAATAAAGTCTGTGCAGAAAATCCTCGAGAATGAAGCGAAGGTAAAGGTCCGGGTCGAACAAACTGTCTCGAACAAACTGTCTCGAACAAACTGTCTCGAACAAACTGTCTCGAACAAACTGTCTCGAACAAACTGTCTCGAACAAA
>JAYURE010000289.1:0-1899 GCA_043756345.1 Deinococcales bacterium
CGCAGCAGGGGAGATGCGCAACGGTGGCAGCATCGTCAACATCGCCTCGATAGAAGGATTGCAACCCGCCACGAACCACAGCCATTACACGACCTCGAAAGCGGCAGTCCTGATGCACACCAAATCGGCGGCGCTCGAGTTGGGCCATCTAGGAATTCGTGTCAACGCCGTCGCACCCGGCTTGATCGACCGTGAAGGACTCGAAACCGATTGGCCTGAAGGCGTGCAACGCTGGCGTGCCGCCTGTCCGCTCGAGCGTTTGGGTACGGTAGAGGATGTCGCGGACGCCGTGCTGTTTTTGCTCTCACCCGCAGCACGATGGATTACCGGCGCGACGTTGGTGGTTGATGGTGGCGTGCTGACGAACAATGTTTGGTGAACCGTCTCGAGGATGAGCAGCTTGCGTGCCCACCTTTCGTTGCGTCACGGTGGGCGCAGCCCACCCTACCGGCTATTTTTTCTTTTCTCTTTCTTACGAATGCAATCGCATCCGGCGTTCTGCCTCAATCGCCCGTTGGATTTCCCGGACTTGCATTAACAGTTGCAGTTGCGCATCGGAATCCACGCTCGAGAGTTGCACTTTCAATTTGCTCAGTTCGGTTTTCAGGTCCGCTTCTCGTTTGCGTGATCCAATCTCGTCGATGGCGAGTTCGTCGCGTTCCGGGCTGGCCCCCACTTCTGGGCCTCGCATCAAGCCTTCAAACAGCATGCTGGCCTCGGGGCGGCCCCGGAAATGCTCGAGGATTTGATCGCTTGATGTCACGGTGCGGGCAACACGAATCACTTCGCTGACGAGCGGGCTTTCAAATTCGGCTTGACCGTCGAGCTTGGCGGTCAGGCTAGGATTTTGCACCAGCAGTTGCGCCAGGCGAATCTCGCTGTGCGCCCCACTGCCACCGGAAACCATGCCGGAAACTTGCGTGCGGTTCAGGGTTTGCCCACCGTTGCGCGGCTTGTTCGCATTGATGAATTCGTCCAAGCGTTTCGGCTCGAGGCCGAGGCGGTCCAAAACCAAACGGCGCAATTCAATGGCAACCGGATCGAAGACATCCCTGGGTCGCAGGCTCGGCAGGAGCATCTGCAAAATGGCGCGTTTGCCGTCCAACGTGTTCGCATCAAACTTCTCGAGGGCGTTTTGCAGTCGGAACGCAACCTCTGAAGTGCCCGTCTCGAGGGCGTGCTCGAGTTCGGCCTGACCACCGGCGAGGAGGATGTCGGCGGCGTCTTTTCCGCCCGGTGCGACGACGGCCCGAACCAGGAACATCCGACCGATCTCTTGGTCCAACCCGGCGAGCGTGGCGCGTTGACCGGCGGCATCATTGTCGAACAGCAATGCCAGGCGGCGTGTGCCTTGACGGGCCAGCAGGTGCGCGTGATCCGGTGTCAACGCCGTGCCGAGGCTGGCGACCGCGACGTTCAGGCCGTGCTGGTGCATGGCGATCACGTCCATGTAGCCTTCGACCACAATCGCCTCGCCGGATTCCTGGATTTGCTTGCGGGCCACATCCAGGCCGTACAAGGTCTCGCCCTTTTTGAAGACTTCAGTTTCGGGCGAGTTTAAATACTTGGGTTTGCTGTCATCCAAGACGCGACCACCGAAGGCGACAACGCGGCCCAAGTAATCACGGATTGGAAACATCACTCGAGCGCGGAAGCGGTCATAGACGCGCCCCTGGTCGTTCTCGGCCAGCAAGCCAGCATCGAGCAGTTCTCGTTCGCCAACATTGCGGGCTTTGGCAAATTTCAGCAGGCCATCGTACCCAGCCGGAGCCCAACCCAGCCCGAACTGCTCGAGCATTGCGTCACTGACGCCGCGACGTTGCAGGTACTCGAGGGCTTCGGAGGCTGGCAGGTTCTTGCGGAAATACTCCAGTGCGAGCGCATTGATTTCGTACAAAT
>JAYURE010000290.1:0-5129 GCA_043756345.1 Deinococcales bacterium
AATGTCGAAATCTGCACCGCCGCACAGGGCAAGGCCGTGGGCGACCTGCCAGCTGGCGTCGAACTCTGCGAGATCAACTCGGGCAGCCAGGACAACTACTCGATCACCCTCAAGATGTCCGGCGCGACCAGGTACTTCAACTACGACGGTACGAAGGTTGTCTCAGACACCGTCAAGCTGGTCACTGCTCTGTAAGCCTCGTACATAAAAGAGCAGCGAGGGTTCCTCGCTGCTCCTTATTGTTCAAAAAGGAGGTCAACCCTCTTGAATCACAAGGGATTTACCTTACTCGAACTTCTAGTTGTCATTGCCATCATCGGCATACTTGCAGCAGTACTCGTACCCAATCTTCTCTCTGCTCGAGCTACTGCAAATGAACAAGCAACTCGGATGTACATACGTGAAGTCACCAATGGCATTGAAATTCGACGAATTGACAGCATTAATCTGCCAGTAGCAACTCTGACTTGCCATGAACTTGCCAGTAAGACGGAAGATCCGAGCAGCGTTGCTCAATGTTGGTACATCCCAGGAGTAGGCGCAGAATTAGGCCGTTACAAAGTCATTGCTAAAAGTGCCAGTGGTAAATTTTTCCAATACGACGGCGCTCAAACCACCACCCTCGCCAGCTACCCATAAATCCCGCACCATTCATACCCCCTCGAGCCACCCATACCCGGCTCGAGGATTTCTTTTGGTTTTATTTTTCTGGCACGCCGTCACGGTCGTATACTTTGAAGGTTTTTGCCTGAGTCGAACACGGTCTCAAATCAATCCTTCGGCCCGCAGCGTTCGAGGGTGCAGCACGGGTAACGTCAGGATTTCGCCCGCCCTCAGTACGGCGTTGTCTTGCGTGATCAGGGCATCGGCTCGAGTCTCGAACAGCAGGTCGAGCAAGTACCAGTCTTTTGGGTCGGTCAGGGTGGGCCAGTCGAATTTTGGGACTGGCGCGACGTACTCGCCGAGCAGCAGTAAGTCTCGGGCGACGGCGAAACCGTCGGTGGCACCAAGTTTGAAACGTTCTCGAATGCGCGGGTACTCGAGGATCTGTTGGAATTCTTTGAGCAGTGCCTCGCTGAAAACCACTCGAATTTCATTGTGTCGAAACCGGGTGTTCAGTCGTCCGAGGATCGTGTTGGTCGGTGCGGTGATGGCGTTTAAGAGAACGTTCGCATCCAGAATCAACCGTGGTTGATTGGTCACGATTGATGTGTCCAGTTAGGGCCTGTCCAGGGAGCGACGGTCGGGTGTGCCGGTGTCATTTCTTCGGGAACCGCTTTTTGATTTCCTCGTTCGAGACGGTCTGTCCGGTTGGTGCTGGCGTGTCGGTTTGTGTTCGCGCCCAGGTTTGCGCTTCGTCGATCAGTGCGGTGCGTGCGTTCGGTTCGAGGTCCGTGAAGGCGGCTTGCAAGGCATTCAGGCCGTGTCCGATTCCGAAGACGGCTCGGGCTGCGTCCTCGCCGATCCAGGCGGTCAGGTCGCGGGCCAGAATCCGGTATTGGCGGCGTGGTTGCCCTCCGATTTCGATGGCGTGTAATTCTCCGCTGGTGATGCGGCGACGCACGGTTTCGCTCGAGAGTTTCAGGGCGTTGGCCACTTCGCTGATGGTGTAGACGGGTTCGGTTTGTGGCATCATCTTAGTCACCTCTTATGCCAATTTTAGCACATGAGCCTCAACAGCAACAGTGATTCTGTGACGTTCGAGCCATTCATACCCGGCTCGAGGATTTTTGTTTGGGTTCTATTCACCAGCTTTTTAAATCTTGATTGGCATTTTTGCCGCAAGACCTGAACGTTCCAATTCCCCAACACCCGAGTAAAACCGGATTTCACCCTCGAGCGTGCACGTCCAAACCTCGAGAGCGCCTGCATCCAAGTACAGTTGAATTTTTTGTCGAATCTCCTGGGTTGTGTTGCTCGGGCTGATCACTTCGACACAAATTTCTGGGGCGGTGGTGAAAACATCGCCCTGTTCGGTTTCGGGATGTTCCGGGCTGGCCCAGGCGATGTCTGCGACGCGCACGCCTTTGCTGGTGAGTACGCTGCTTTCGGCGTAACGCGAACCGTTCGGCAGCAGGTCTCGTAACAGGTCATTGATGCGAATGGCGTACATACCGTGACGTTTTGAAACGGGACTCATCAGCAGTTGGCCTTTTTCGGTCAGTTCAATTTTGTACGGCAAGTCTTGCAGGGTCGGATCGTTCAACACTTCGTTCCAAGTCCGAATTCGTAGCGTGGTCAGCATGGTTTCACCTCCAGGTACAATTCAAACTCACTCAGCAAATCCGAGTTGGTCGAGGATTTCATCGGTGCGTTCGGCGGTGTCTGCGTGTCCGCTCGAGAATGCACCCCAATGCTTTGAGCGTGGGCGCACGCTGGGTTCATCTTCAAAGATGGTGACGGTTGCGTGGTGCGGGCCGTTCACGTACACCGGTTCGAGAAGTTGAATGCTTCCGTCGGCGTTGATTCGTGCTGGAACGGTGCGTGTCATGCCGTGAGTATAGCGCAAACACTATTCCATCCATACTCCCTCTAGCCACCCATATCCGGCTCGAGGATTTTTGTTTGGCTTCTATTTCAGGGCAGCAATTCAAGCCCAAACATCCGTGCGAGCGGCACGAAATGCCTGCGGTCAATCGTGGCGATGCGTTCGGATTTCAAACTTACAGAATTAAATATGTTATACTTTTTTGCAGAGGTAAGACAATCATGACGACCGTAAAAGAAATCACCCTGAGCGCCAAAGGCCAAATCGTCATTCCCGTGGACCTCCGCGAGGCCCTGGCGTTGGAGGCGGGCGACAAATTGATCATTCGCCAGGACGGTCAAGCCCTGGTGCTCGAGCGCCGCCGCGATGTGCTCGATGCGTTGCAGGGCAAGTACGCCATACCGGGCCGGTCGCTTGCTGCTGAGCTTCACGATGAACGTCGGGCGGAACGCGCAGTGTCCGATGCTCGCCGGGACGACGGCTCGACACCGTGAGCATCGGTCCTTTTAAGGCCCTCAAGCGGGTGCTCGATGCGAGCGCCCTGATCGCCTGGTTCCAACGTGAACTTGGGTTTGAAACGGTGCGTTCGCAACTCGAGTACGGTGGTGTGATCGCCGTTCCGAACATGACCGAGGTGATCGGTAAGTTGGTCTCGAGCGGGGTTGCACCACACAATGAGGTCGAACGTGACTTGCTGGCACTCGGGCTTGAAGTCGTGGCAATGGACCAGGAGATCGGTTTGGCGGCAGCGTACTACTATGCTCGACGCAACCCGTACAACCTCAGCCTTGGCGATTGCGCTTGTCTTGCCACAGCGGAAGTCCTTGGTCTCGAGGTTTTGAGTGCAGAGCAGGGCTGGGCGCAACTTTCAAATTTGCGAACCACGGTGCGTTTGATCCGAACCACGCGCACTTGAAGAACCTCTCAGCCCACTCATTCCCGGCTCGAGGATTTTTGTTTGGCTTCTATCTGTTGCCTTCAAGTACGCTTACATCGGCAATGTCCTGTGGTCGGCCTGCGGCACGTTTGTTGGTTTTCAAATCGTCCTTCGAGATGAAATTGACTTGCACGCCTTCAATCTGGGTTTCGACCCGGTTGGCGTAACACGCTTCAAAGTTCACGCCGTCCGGTTGGGTCAGAATGTCAATTCGGCCCGGTTCAAATCCGAGTTGCACGACCATTCCGGGTTGCGTAAGGTCATTCACCGAAAGCCACGGCGGGCAACCCCCAAGAAATTCCATCACGGCCTTCAGGGTGCGTTGCGCGTTCTCGGGGCTTGGATTGACCCAGACATCGACATCTTTGGTGTAGCGCGGGTACGCATGAAAGCCGAAGGCGTAACCACCGACGATCAGGTACTCGACTTGATGTGCGTTCAGTGTTTTGAGGAAGTCGTTGAAGTCTTGTGAAAACACGATGGCCTCGAGACGTGTTTAAGAATTTGTGTTCACGACTCTTGTGTTCATGGTTCGGACGCTGCCCGTGCGTTGAATTCGGATTGGTCCGTGCGTTTGGGTTCGCAATTCCTCGAGCGCCCTGAGACGTTCGAGTGGGGTTTTTTCACGCCACAACTCGAGTTCTGAAGGCTCTGTTCCCATTCGATACACACCGCCAAAAATCAGTCGCCTTATCATTTTTAGATTATACCTCGAGCCACCCATTCCCGGCTCGAGGATTTCTTTTGGGTTCTATTTCAGTTGCTCGCGTGCCAGCTTGAGTGTTGATTTAATCTTCGGGTTCACCATGAAGTTTCACCAGCGTTTTGACATCCAACCGGTCTTTTTCGCGGTCGCTTGCCCGTTTGTTCCTGATTTGATCGTGTGGATGCAAGACCAGAAAATAAAGTTCTGAATCTTCGGACTTGCGGGCGTTTTGTTTGGCGGCCTCAAACTCTAGTCCACTGACCCGCAAGAGGATTTCGATTTGGTTGGGTTTCTCTCCGGCCAGTTTGAATCCGAGCCTGTTGGTTTCGAGCAAGGCCAGCACTTCTTCAACCTCGAATTTCGCTCCGATAAACTCTTCTGTGGCATCGTTCAGACGCTCGAGGTTTTCTTGGGTTGGTTGCACCCAGAAATCAATGTCGCCGGTGTATCTGGCCTCGGCGTTGAAGATGTAAGCGTAACCGCCAACGAGAATAAAATCGACATCATGTTGGTTCATCAGGCGGATCAGGTCAAGGAAGTCATCGTTCATGTGCTGGCTCGAGTATTGTCCGTGTCAATTTGACCTGGGCAAGTTTCGTTGATCGTGGCAGTCCCGCAAAAACGTTTTGACTTCGATTCATTCGCAAACTGATGTTCGGGTTTTTGAACCGTTGCTCAAAACGCAAGCCACGGTCCATGAATTGCCTGACCAAATCCCACTTTTGCTGGTCTGGAAGTGAGGGCCATGCAGCATCCAGATCATTGTCGGATTCTATTGGGACAATCTCGAGTTTGATTGGTTTCACTTTTGCACCTCGCCAGATTGTGAATATTAAACTCACTCAGCAAATCTGAGTTGCCCAAGAAGTTCATCGACCCGTTCAGAAGTATCTGTTTGACCACTCGAGAATGCACCCCAATGCTTTGAGCGTGGGCGCACGCTGGGTTCATCTTCAAAGATGGTGACGGTTGCGCGGTGCGGGCCGTTCACGATCACG
>JAYURE010000291.1:0-5115 GCA_043756345.1 Deinococcales bacterium
CTTCTCGTCAGAAAACAGGAGCAACCAAACAAGTTGGCGCGGCGTGAAACTCCGGGTTTTTGCCTGCTCCGACGGTGCCGGAATTGTTGTCGGCGTAACTGCCGTCGCTTGGGCTGAGTCTCGAGCTTCTTGTTGATCACGCCGAAATCGCACCCAATCATGAATTCGTTTGTACGAACCTACAAACCCAAGCTCGCACAACTCACGCCAGAATTGTTTGGCATTTCGTAAACCAGCCACAAATCGAGCCTCGAGTTCTGGCACCCAACGCTCGAGCAAACTCGTGGGCCGCGCATTGTCTCGGAGGTCAGGCAAACCTTCAGACCGAATGGCCTTGCGCACGAACACCTTGCTTGCTGGCAACATCTTGGCGACCCGAGCGATATTCTCATGTTCAGCAAACAACACTCGAGCACGTAAAATTCGTTCTCGACGCACCTCGAGCATCGTCTTTGCGCGTGCTTGATGCTTTTTCGATCCTTTGTTGATCGGGATGCTGGAGGTAACTTTGAATTCCTTGGAGATCTCAGCGATTGGCTTCGAATGGCGTTTGAGCAGGTGCTCGAGGGCATCGCGTAAATTCTTGAGTACGTGCCATCGGTCAAAGACTTGCTTTGCCTGTGGTGCGCCTTCCGCACAGGCTTTGGAGTATTCGTGGGATCGATCTCGGGTGATGATCTCAATTTCTGGATGGGCTTTGAGCCACGTTACCAACGTCTTGGCGGTGCGGTCTGGGAGTAAATCCACGACCGAACCTTGCTCGTGATCAACGATGATCGTGCCGTAGCTGTGACCTTTTTGGAATGCGAAGTCATCGATACCAATGATTTTCAGCGTGCTCATCGTGTTAGGGGTTGAGGCTTGGTGTGCTCGGCGTAACATTGTGGAACTGCTGGCCTTTAACTCGAGATTGGGCATCAGGCTTGAGGCAGGACTGGCTCCGATGCTCAGCGAGGTCTTCTCGAACAGCGTGTTCACTCGGCTGGTACTCCGTGCGTAGGCGTGTAGACCTTGGGTGAATCGTTCACAGAAAACCCGTTGAGTACAACTTCGTTTTCGACAACGAAATCTTCGGACGTGCAAGTTCCAGGTGATCCTCGAGTCACCGACGGGCAAATCTTGGACGGTTCGTTGGTAGTGGCTATGGAGAATCGAACTTTGCGTGCCGCAAGATGGGCATTTAGAGGTGGGCTGCTGGCTGATGATCGTGGCGTGCAGGATGTTTTCGTTCCGGTCAAGCTGCTCGAGTTTCAAGTGCGGGATTCTGGCGGTGAGAAGTGGAATGAGTGCGTCTGTGACAGGCATCCATCATCTGACCGCAAGTTGGTGAAGCTTGCACCAAAAGCGGCGAAGAACCACAAAAGTGTATCAAGCCCAGCGTTCGTTTTCAGGCGAGTTCGAGCGTAAACTCGTGGCGAAAAAACAAGCGGTTTCCAAATCGGTTATCCAAGAAATTCCCTTGATGATTGCTGTCTGGCCTGGGTCCCACCGTTTCGCAATTCCACGCCAAAGTGTAAGTGGCTCAGAAATCAACTGTGGTTCTGAAAATTCTTGTAACAGATCAGCTACTCTTTGTGGTCCTTTGAAGTACGCAAAAAGCCTTTCGCTTTCGTGTTGGTAAAGCGAAAAAGCGGCGGCCCTGAAAGTGCTTTTGTCGACTTTCCCTTCGCGGAACAGGCGGAGATAAAAGATGTGAAACACCCTTGGCCTCCATTGATTGCTCACCATGAGTAGGGCATTCTCGAGTGCATCAGGAATTCCCCGAAGCGCATTCTCGACACACTCATCGATGCTCTCGAGCCACCATTCGTCTTGTGGGACACCGAATTGGATAAGGGCTTCACGCATCATGCAACACCTCTAAAAGGGTTTGAAAGTGCGATGCATTGCCCAGTCAAAAAGCCGTGGAAAATCACAAGGGAACATGCCCATATCGTAAAACAGTGTCCATAACGAAAGAATAACTCGAGTTTGATTAGGCAAAAGAAATCCTCTCGAGGCTGGAATTGAGCACCTGACAAGATCAAAAATCCAAGATCGGTTGGGGAGTTGAAAACCAGTCCATTTGCTCGAGGTAAAAGCCTTCGGTCTTGCCAAAGAACACCCCGTGCCGGGTCGACTAAAGTGGTCTGCCCCCCAGACTTGCAATTCGGCAGAAATTGTACAGGCAGTGTCCAACTGGATTCGCCTCGTTCAGCGAGAGTCGGTAGGCTCCGTCTGAGGAGATGGCTTCGACGGCATTTAGTCTTTGGACTCGAGTGAATCCGTTAGCGCGTCGACCAACTTTCACCGGCTCTTTGATGCAAGTGAAGGTCTAAAACACCAGCGTTGGCGTGGGTAAGCCTGACCACCACTTGGCAGCTGATTCAGTTCGTGCCCCCGTGGGAACCGCCGTGCTAGCGGACACAGAATCAAGGGTCCCATTCGCGTTTTAATTGTCCAGAACGGGTTTGTTTCCAGATTCCCCGCTGTTGACCTGTTGGAGATTTTGATTTTTGTGGGGTTTCAACCTCAGTAACTCGCAGTTCGTCATTCGTTCATGCCCCCGTGGGAACCAGGAGTCGACAATCGCAGATGTGAAAAACAACATCACACAACAGACGCCCCAAACCCAGCAGCCCTCGAGTCAGACCATCCATAGGCATGGTGATGATGAACCGATCCGAAACCTGAACAATCATCTCAATCTGGATGGCGGTATCGAATTTGCATTGAGCCTGTTCGAAACGCTCACGGCAGATCAGGCCACAGACACCCGAAATCCCAGCACTGACGTTACTGCTAAAATTGCGCCAGTCCAGAAAACAACGCGCAGCCTTGGATACGAGATCGTGTTGTGGCGGCCGCCTGCGGTGAGCAACTCGAGGCCGGTGGAGCCTATCGGCATGGTGCTGCCATTGCCCCTGGCATTCATCGAAACTGGAGATGGTTTTCGTACATCAGCGGATGCTGATGCTGACATTGACCTGCGTGATGATATTCGTGCGAACGGTGTGATCAGCCCAATCATCGTGGTTGCCATCGGTAAGGACCGTTACCGTACGATCATCGGAACCCGTCGTGTGCATGCAGCGCGAGCCCTCGGACACGAACATATTCCGGCGCGTGTCATCGATCCTGTTTCACACGTCCATGAACTGGCGATGTTGATCGCCGAGGATCGGCAACGCCGTCAATACAACGCGCTCGAGTTGACGCAAATCGTGCTTGAGGCCGTGACCAGTGCAACCAACGTGACCTCGGGTGAGATTCAAAAAATCTTGCACCGTGAAAGCCATCTCACTGCGGGGGACGTCCCGCGCAGCGAGGAAGTGCAGGTGTTGGATGCATTGGATAAAATGCTGGCACCACTCAAAATTTCTCAAGCAACGTTCCGGCGCGACTACGTTCCTTTTTTGCACGCACCGATTGATGTGCAACGTGCCGTTCAGGAGGGGTTGTCACACAGCGTGGCGCTGGTGGTCAGCCGGGTTCATGATTCCGCCATTCGGACAGATCTGATCGCTCAGGCGACAACGAAGAAATTGAGTACCCGCCAGGTCAAAGCGACGGTTCAGAAAACGTCAGGGAAACCGCGTATCTCAAAATTCACGTTCGCACAAGCGGGCCGCCAAATTGACCAGCTCATCAAAGCCCAGCCCAACCTTATTGACTACGAAGGGGTTGCGGCGGTTCGTGCGCAAATCGCAACCCTGCTCGAAGACCTTGAGGTCCTGATGGATGTTTGAACACAGCGAAATGCAGTGATCGTTTATTGAACGACTTCGCATCGGTTTTTGATTCATGTACCAGAGCTTTCTCACACCGACCTAGGCGATCACGACCTGGGTATTTTGAAAGGCAAAAATGTCTTACCTGATCCATCCCATCGAATGGAAAATTCTTGAACGTGCAATGCTCCTCGGCATCGAACGCGGCGTCACGAGGTCATGCGGAAAGTTGTTCGTTCGCCCGTGGAATCGAAGCGGCAACACCCACCTGAGTGGTGATTTTGAGGTGGCACGTTTGTGCGTTCTCGAGCAGTTGGCTCCAGAGTACGCCATCGCCGAGTCTGAACTGCGCACGGTTTCGCCACGTGCCGCAAAAGCAGCCGCAACCCGTGCCACAAATCTTGCCAAAAAATCTGTTGCGGAACTCGGAGAGTACGGGGCTCAACACAAATTGACGGAAACGAAACTTCGACGTGCGCACATCAATGCACGTTACGGGATCGCTCCCGATCCCACCATCATCACGGAACTCGCAACGAATTCGCAACGGCGCTGGTTCGACGCCATTCATGCATTCGCGGAAAAGAATCAGGCTCATCGCCAGCGGTACGCTCAGAAAATTGCCGCACAGTTCGAGGGTATGAGTTCACACGTTAGTTTTCAACGCGACGAAGAAGACACAGTGGCAAAGGATTTTGGTTCCGAGTCAGCTCCAGTCGTTTCCCCATCAAGCCCATTGAATAAAGAAAATCTTGAAGCTGACAGCGAAGCGCATCTCGCAGCGAATTGGAGTGCCTCGATTGGCTCAGAACGCACCACAGAACGGCTGACCATTTTTACAACGAGTTTGAGTTCAGGTGCCCGGAACTTGAAAAACGTTCCGGGCTTCGCATTGTTTATTACGTTTAAGCAGGAGGTTTGGATAGACAGGATTCGAGTGCTACCCGGAACGTTCCGGGTAGTTTCTTATGAACTGCCAAAGCCATGGATTGACGGAAATCTCGAGCCCACCACGGCTCCCTCGACTCTCTGTTAGCGGGCTGTTGACGCCCCGACAATCTCGTGTGCATCGTGTGTTAGCCCTGTTGGAGGTTCGGTGGTTGTGGTTGGGTGGTCATCAAGAACAATCTGGAATTGATCTGATAGTAAAGAAAACTGGTGTCGGATCATCCCCGCGTGTGCAGGGCGAACGCAAAGAGAACGGATTGCGTGTGCTTGCACCTGAGGATCATCCCCGCGTGTGCAGGGCGAACGTGAGTGCTGGATGGTTAGCAGTGGCGGCAATCTGGATCATCCCCGCGTGTGCAGGGCGAACCCAAACACGAATAAAGCCATGACAATAAACACGGATCATCCCCGCGTGTGCAGGGCGAACGCAAGATGCTGCCCACGAACGTGTCGTACA
>JAYURE010000292.1:0-5113 GCA_043756345.1 Deinococcales bacterium
CCGATGCTGCGCGTGCGTCCCAAAACCCTGGCGAGCATCAGGTTGGTGATGTTCAACGCGGCGATCACAAGGCCACCGGAGGCGAACAGGACCGTCACGAGTGCGGCGTTTCTCGAGGTGTTCAAACTGGCTTCAAGCTCGTCACGCTGGGCGCGAATCGCAACACCTTCACCGTAGAACCGGGTTCCGAAGGCACGCAGTTGCTCACGGGCGGCATCGAATTGATCCTCGAGCGCCAGGAATTTGAGTTCGCTGAGCGGTGTCCCACCGATGTACATTCCCTCGATTCCGAATGGGACAATGCCTCGGGAGCCAAAAAGTTGCTGGTTGTTGGAGAACTCGAACCCTTGGGTCGGCGGTGCGAACACCCCAACGATTTTGAAAGCAATAAAGCCTTTTGAGACGATGGTTTTGCCGATCACATCTTTGAGATCAAATGGCTTGACCGGTTTCGATGTGGTTTGACTCGAGGCTGGTTTTGGATCAGTTTTGCTCGAGCCTGATTCGGTTGGGCTGGCCTTGTTTGGGTCAGTTTTCTTGACCGACACGGGTTGTGCTGGTTGCCCAAAGCGTTGACGGGCGTACCATTCGGTGATTGCAATTACGGTGGATTTGTTTTTCAGGTCGTTGCCGGTCGGCCAAGAACCCGCCAGCAGCCTCAAACCGGCGGCATCAATAAATTCTCGGCTGATGCTGGTCAATTGCACATCATTGTTTCGAGAGGTGTCGGTGCCGGTGTCTTTTTCTGTGATCGAAAAATAACCGGAAAGGTAGGCGTACTTGATGGCCGGACACGCCTTGCGAACGAGTTCGAGATCGGATTCTGCGAACTTGACGGGTTTATCGGTCGATTTGCCAATCTTTGTGATCGGGTTGAAACCGGCACTCGAGTAATTTCCTCGGTAATCGTCATTGCGTGAAACCATGATTAATTCTCGGGCGTACAGGCTTTCGCTCAGGTCGCGTTCTTGCGCCAATCCATTCAGGATCAACGCCAGCATCGCCGTGACCACACCGACACCAAGCGCGACGGCCACGACGATCAGCGCAGACTCGAGGCTGCGTGTGCGGATCGGTCGGGTCGCCGTGAGGAGCACATCGCCGAGGGTCAAAGGAGCCTCCGTGGTTGCCTACAAGCTACATCATCACGGAGGGTATGAATATCCTGTGAGCGACACCACTTTTGCGGCGCTCGAGATCTTGTGTGTGTTCCTTTCTGCTCGAGTCTCAATCCTTGAAGCCTGGAGATTTGGACCTCGAGTTTCAGGTCATTTCTTGGCCTGGAACGGGTGTGCGTCGTCCAATCAATGCGCGACGACTTTCTTTTTCCTCGTACAATTTCGCGTCGGCTTCGTCTTTGGCGGCGTCGAGTGAGTCGTTGTTGGCTTTGATCCAACCGGCGCTGACGTGCGTGAAGCGTTTGTGGACCCGGCGATAGATCACTTCGGCATCTTCTGGGGTCAGCCCGGGATGCAGGGAAATAAATTCGTCGCCACCGATGCGGTACAGGCCGTCACCTTGGCGCACGGCGGAGCGCAAGGCTTGCACGAACGCGAGCAGGTGCATGTCCCCGGCGGCGTGGCCCTTTAAATCGTTGATGCGTTTGAGGCCGTCCACGTCCCAGGCCATCAGCAGCAGCGGCACGCCCCAGCGTTTGGCGTTGGCACGGTAGCGCCGGTAGTCTTCGTCCAGTGCGTTGCGGTTCCCAAGTCGGGTCATGCTGTCGCTGTTGGCGCGTTTCTCGAGGTCGCGCTGCAAGACTGTGACCGTTTCGAGGTGCCGGTGAAAAAGCGTGCCAGCCAGGGCTAAGAGGATGTCTGATCCTGCAATGGCGAGTTGTTTGGGGAAATCGCTTTGCAAGGCCAGCGGCCAGCCTGCCAGGATTGCGCCACCGATCAGGCCGCGCCAGCCGTAAAGCACGCTGAGGTTGAAGATCGTGCCGCCACCGATCATGCTCCAGATCAGTGCTTCGAGTTCGTTGCTTTTCCAGGTGCCGGGATTGGTGAAGCTCAGGGCGCTCAGGCAGATGCTGACGCTGCTTAAAAAGGCGATGGTTGCGCCTTCAATGTCGGTGCGGCTCCAACGATGACAGATCGCGGCGAGGCTGGCGATCACAGCGACTCGCATCAGGATCAGGGTGGTGTTGAAGGGTCGCTCGAGGCTCAGGATCAACACCAATTCGAGCACCGTGATGGCGGCGGTCAGGCCCCAAGCGGTTCGAACGAGGTTGAGTCGGGGTGTGTGCATACCAGTCTCATTCTAGTTGGGGTTTGAAAAACTTCAACTTGTATTGTCACAGACGCAATTTTGTCATGTTTTACCGTGAGTTACTTGTGCGAATGGAAGTTTTGGCTCTCTGGGTGTCGGGAATGAATCGGCTGGCCTCGAGCCCGGAGTTGTAATTTATAAACTCGAGTGCAAACCCGAGCCTAAACCTCGCAAATGGTCGGGGTTTGAAGTTTTGATCCCCTCACTTCAGATTGCGATACGGCCCGTAATGATGGACCGCCAAGCCCGCAAAATTGGGATGCGAACCGTAACGGTCCTGCACCAATGCCAGGGCATGATCGAGCGTTTCACGCGAGCAGTAATTCTCGAGCGGATTTTCGGCGCAATCGCAGGCCACCGCGATCCTCAACTTTTCTGTGCCTTGGCTTTGCGTGAATTCGTCTTGCGCAAAGTTCAGAACACTGTTGGGATTGCTGTTGTACGCCATCAGCACGCCACCATCGACCCGATCCAGAACCCAACGCAGCAAGGATTTTGTTGTGCCAGATCTGGTGACGTTGACGCCCGCGTAAAAATGCCCGAGATCAACATTCATCGGTGTTTTGCCGACTGCGATGCGCAGTCGGTCGAGCAAATCCAGGTACAGGTTCGAGAAGTATTGTTGGCCGTCGTCCCAGCCGGGAAGGGCGTGCGGTTCGATGTCGAAATGAATCGCCCTCGCTTTGGGTTCTTTCATCTGCGCGATGAAGGCGGCGGCTTTTTCGGCGAGCCTGACGGCGGTGTCTGGGTCCTGTTCGATCCAGGCGTGATCGCCCATCAGCAGTTCGACATTGATCTTTTGCGTTGCGGCCAGGTGAATAAAATCCTCGAGTTGTTTGGGCGTGTCAAACAAGGCTTGTGTGGCCTCAAGGTAAAGCGTGTCTATTTTGTTTTTGCTCGAAAACTCGAGCAGTTCGCTTTCTTGGGTGGTGTTCATCAATGAGTACGTCCAGACCCACGTTGCTCGTGGTCCAGCTTCGGGCAGTGCTCGGGATTCGGAACAGGCAATCACGCTGATTCCAATCAATCCGGGTACGAAAACGGTGATGATGGCTCGGAGAATCTGCTGAAAAGACACGGCTCGAGACTACTGTCCTCAACATCTCGAAATCTTGACAATGCTCGCGTGCTGGCTTATTCCAGGCCAAATGCGGCGTAGCCTTCACGGTCCAAAATTGCATCGGATCGTTCGAGCGCAAACGTCCCCTCAACCTCGCGTTGCACCCGAATCAGGGCCAGCCCATACAAACGTTCGGAGATCGCCCGCTCGAGCGAATCCGTCTCGAACTCCTCCTTGGATTGACGAAACAAATCCACCGCCTCCAGATCCCGATCATGACCCAATGCGATCAGGCCGCGATAACGCAGGGTTTGGCCCAGGCTGGCGTCACCGAATTCCAATGTTTTCCCTGTCGGTTGCCCAGTCAGCAAACGTCGTTCGAGGTTCGAGAGGGCGTCTTTGAAGTGATCATCCATTGGCTCGAGTGTATCTCGAGGTGTTCAGGCATTCCGATTTTGGATCGTTGAGATTTGCGTTCACGCTCGAGATTCCTGATCCATAATTTCTGATCTTGACAGCCTTTTGGACGAACTTGCTTTGCCAGCCGAGGTTGCCTTCATTCCTGGCAAAGCTCATTCTGTCATTGTGTGTCTCACGGCGATTTCTCGCTACGAAAGCCATGCGGTTCTGGGGAAGAATTAGGCAGGAGATCCAAGCCAGGCGAATACCTCAACTCGGGCTCGAGAATCGTGCTGGGCAGGCCCAATACGTTTCCAATACAGGGCGGGGTTAGGTTGAAGACGATCAAAGTTTAATAATTTGAATGCTGGTTTCTGCTGCGTTCTCAACAGGTTCTCAGCCAGCATGCCCAGACATTAACGACCCGCAGTTCAGGAGACCAGATGAATTCCTCAGCGTTCCCTCGAGTCCGAAATCGGCTCAAACCCCGACCACCTTGGTTGGCATTGCTGTTTGCCGGTCTCCTCAGCGGTTGTGGCAGCACCACGCAACCGCTCGAGAATCCGTACCTGACCCAATCCCACCCTTGGGTCGATGAGGGTGTTCAATTGACCGCCACCCTGACCAGCGGCTTCCTGTCCGATCAGCAATGGGACAGTGCCACCAACGGTTGGGGACCGGTCGAACGTGACCGCTCGAATGCCGAATCGGTCGCTGGCGATGGGCGTGTCCTGACCATCAATGGTCAGACCTTCACCAAGGGCCTCGGGACGCATGCCGTCAGTGAAATCACGTACTCGCTGGCCGGAAATTGCTCGAGTTTTATCGCCACGGTCGGTGTCGATGACGAGGTGGATGTTCAGAACCGTTGGGGCACCGTCAGCTTCGAGGTTTACGGCGACACGACCAAACTCTTTGATTCTGGGGTCATGTCTGGCACCAGTCCTGCCCAGAACATCAGCGTTAACTTGACGGGTCGGCAAAGTTTGCGTTTGGTCGTGACCAACGGTGGCGATAACGTTTATTACGATCACGGCAACTGGGCCGAAGCCCGAGTCGCTTGCGGTGCGCTCAATCCGGTTGCCGCATTGGGCCGTTGGGATGCGCCTGTCCCGTGGCCGGTCGTTGCAATTCATGCCTCGTTGTTGCCGAACGGCAAGATCATCACCTGGGATGCCGGTGAGCAACCCACGCAAGTCACCAAGGCCGATCTGTTCGATCCGGCCAGCGGTTCGCACACGCCAGTTCCGATCAACACCGCAAACATTTTTTGCTCCGGGCACACGCTCCTGCCGGATGGTCGGTTGCTGGTCGCCGGTGGGCATTTGGTCAACAATGGCGAGGGCATTGCCCAAACGAACCTTTTCGATTACCGCAACAACGCCT
>JAYURE010000293.1:0-1890 GCA_043756345.1 Deinococcales bacterium
CCGGAATCGGCGGTCTCGGTACGGGTTGCGTGTGAACTTGGTGGCAGGAATTTACAATTTGGACTGCGTGGAGGGCTCATGACTTATGCAAGAGGTCTAATGAAATCTCGAGCCTCTGCATGTGCCATGATGCCCTCATCCTGGGGGCAAGATGACAAAAGTACACATTGCAGTGGATTTGGGAGCCAGTGGAGGTCGGGTCGCACTTGGCGGCATCACCGATGGGCGTTTGGGTGTCGAAATCGTGCATCGTTTCGTTAACGCGGCGGTCAGCGTGCCGACACCACAAGGCCCGAGGTTGTACTGGGACGTGCTCGGGTTGTGGCGCGAGATTCTGTTCGGGATTCGTTTGGCGGGCGAACGCGCCGAGGTGCTCGGGGCTGAAGTCTCGAGCATCGGCGTTGATTCTTGGGCAGTCGATTACGCGCTCTTAGATGGCTATGGCCTGATGTTGGACGGGGTGCATTCGTACCGTGATTCGCGCACCGAGGGCCTGATGGACAGCGCCTTCAGAACCGTTTCGCCCGGCGAAATGTACGAGCACACCGGCGTGCAATTCCTGCCGTTCAACACCCTCTACCAACTTCTGGCCGTCAAACGCGACGCTCCCGGATTGCTCGAGCGGGCCAGCACATTCTTGATGGTGCCGGATTTGCTGCATTACTGGCTTTCCGGTGTCGCCGTCTGCGAGCGCACCAATGCCAGCACGACACAGTTTTACGATCCGCGCAGCCGTGATTGGTCGGAATTCATGCTCGAGAGTTTCGGGATTCCCGGCGCGGTCCTGCCCGCCATTGTCGAACCGGGTACGGTCCTCGGGCCATTGCGTGAAGAACTGACCCTCGAACTTGGCCTGAGCGCCAACGTCATGGTTGTAGCTGCTGGCACGCACGACACGGCCAGCGCGGTTGCCGCCGTACCGATGACCCACAATGATGATCGCAGTGCTTACATCTCGAGTGGCACGTGGTCGCTGGTTGGACTCGAGTTGCCCGAACCGATCCTCTCTGGCGAGGCAATGGCCGAAGACATCACCAACGAGGCGGGCCTCAACGACACGACACGCTTCCTCAAAAACGTTATGGGATTGTGGATCTTGCAAGAATGCCGTCGCGCCTGGACGCCGAGCAGCGCCGCGACCGCCCGCCGCGAAACCGATCCTCCCGAGGCTCGAGAACTCGAATGGGCACAAATCTATGCCGAGGCGGAGGCCGCGCCCGCGTTTCGCTGCTTCATTGACCCGGACCACCATCGTTTCCTCGCGCCGGGCTTGGACATGCCGGATCGGGTCTACCAGCACTGCCTGGACACCGACCAGAATCCGCCCTTGACCATGGGCGAGATTGCCCGTTGCATCCTCGAGAGTTTGGCCCTGAAATACCGGGTGGTGATCGAAAAGCTCGAGAAGGTCTCCGGGCGATCCGTGCGCCGCATTCACATCGTTGGAGGCGGGGCACTCGTGGCGAGCCTCTGTCAGATGACGGCGAACGCCACCGGTTGCGAGGTGATCGCCGGACCGGTCGATGCGACCTTAACCGGCAACCTTTTGGTGCAATCCGAAGCGATGGGCGAACTCGAGCCCGGACAACGCCGCGAAATCGTGCGCAAATCTGTGGATCTGGTGCGTTACGAACCCAGGGAAGTCATGGCTTGGAGTTCGGCATTTGACCGGTTCAAAGCGTTGTAAAGGAGCTTTTTGAGGAGACATTTTGCATTTCAGCCAAAACCAATCTGACCAACTTAGGCTGCGCCCACAATGCGGGCAATACGTTTCCAATACGGGCTCGAGCTAAGTATCCAGGATGAAATAACCTCCTCGTTTGGTCTCGAGAGACCTCGCTGTATTGCACGTGGTTGTTTTAGAAATAGGGAAGTTGTTTCATCCCAAGT
>JAYURE010000294.1:0-5103 GCA_043756345.1 Deinococcales bacterium
CGGGTCTGAGAACAGGCTTGAATCGATTTGATCAGAAGTGATCGAAAACTTCGCAAAGCCACGCGCAAGCAGAAACTGGTTTCTGGTGAATCGCCATTCGTGTCCGACTGTCTCGAGTTGAATTTCAGTCGCTGATGTTGCCGTCTTCAAAACCAGTTTTAGCGAGGTGACTGAGAGCCCGAGAACTGCACCCGATTGATCAGCAAGGCATTGACCGTCACAATCACCGTCGAAGCACTCATCAGCAACGCCGCCCACTCAGGGCGCAACAGAATCCCAAAGCTAGGGTACAGAACGCCCGCTGCAACCGGAATGGCGAGCAGGTTGTAAATCGCCGCCCAGAACAGATTCTGCCGAATCTTGCCGCGCACCGCTCGAGCCAGCACGATACCGCCAGCGACATCGGCGGGATTGTTCTTGACCAGCACCACGTCGGCCGTTTCGACCGCCACGTCTGTTCCCGCACCGATGGCGATACCAACTTCGGCCATCGCAAGTGCGGGCGCGTCGTTGACACCATCTCCGACCATCGCGGTTTTGCGACCCTCGAGTTGGAGTTTTTTGATCTCGTTCGCCTTGTCTTCGGGCAACACCTCGGCGATCACGGTGTCGATCTCGAGTTGTCGGGCGACGGCCTCGGCAGTATGGCGGCTGTCACCGGTGAGCATCACGGTTTTGACACCGATGGCGTGCAGACTGCGAATCGCCTCCCGAGCGGATTCACGGATGCGGTCGGCCACGGCGATCACACCCAGAAGCTTCCCGTCGGTGGCCACGAACATCGCGGTTTTCCCATCGCCCGCAAGTGCCGTGACTCGAGCCACGAGTTCGCCGATCTCGATTTTCTCGCGCTGCATCAGTTTCAGGTTGCCGATCAGCACACGCCTGCCACCGACGGTTGCCACCACACCGAGACCCGAGACTGAATCGAATTTCTCGGGCGTTGTGACCTCGAGATTCTTGGCCCGAGCTTCACGCACGATTGCCTCGGCGAGCGGATGCTGCGAGGGTTGATCGGCACTGGCAGCCAGCTGCAAGAGTTCTCTGGGATCAACACCAGTCGCGGGCTCGAGGTCGGTGACGCTGGGTTTACCCTCGGTCAACGTGCCGGTCTTGTCGAACACCACAGTATCCACGCCAGCCGTCTGCTCGAGCGCGGTCGCGTTCTTGAACAACACACCGTTTTTGGCAGCCTTGCCAACCCCAACCGTGATGGCGGTCGGTGTGGCGAGCGCCAGCGCATCCGGGCAGGCGATCACGATGGTCGAGACGGCGGCGGTCAGCGCAAAGATCAATCCCTGTCCACCAAAGAAGGTCCAGACGAGAAACGTCAGGATACCCGCACCTATCGCCACGAAAACCAGGTACTTGCCCGCGAGATCGGCGAGGCGTTGCGCTGGAGCCTTGCTCGCCTGTGCGTTCTTGACCATCTGAACAATCCTCGAGAGGGCGGTGTCCGCACCGATGGCGGTGGTCGTAAAATTGAACGCTCCCGTCTGGTTAACCGTGCCGCCCGTGACTTTCCCACCGATTGTTTTTTCGACCGGGATCGGTTCGCCGGAGATCATGCTTTCGTCCACGTAACTCGAGCCGGAAACAACCTGACCATCGACCGGCACGCGGTCGCCGGGTTTGACGATGATTTCATCGCCGACCATGACCTGTTCGAGTGGCACGACGATCTCTTGCCCGTCGCGCAAGACTCGAGCCTCGGGCGGAGCGAGTTTTAGGAGCGCCTCGACCGCACGGCCCGTAGCGAATCGGCTTCGCATCTCGAGCCAATGACCGGCGAGACTGAAACTGGTCAGCATCGCGGCGGCCTCGAAGAAGACCTCGCCTTGAAACAAGAACGTGGCAGCGACCGAGTACGTCCATGAGACGAGAATGCCGAGTGCGATCAAGGTCATCATCGTCGCCTCGCCTTGACGCAGCGAACGCCAGGCGCTCGAGATGAATGGCCAACCGCCCCACCATACGACCGGCGTGGCGAGCACGAAGCCGAAGACACCTATACCAATGCCGAACGGCGGCATTCCAGTGAGCCCGAGAGCCCCACCGATGGGCGAGAAGACGATGATCGGAATGGTCAGCGCGAGCGAAACGAGAAAGCGGCGCAGCATGTCGTCGGGCGAGCCGTGACCGGCGTGCTCATCTGAGGACATGCTCGAGTGGTTCATGCCAGCCATCTTTGAGTGATCCGCTCCCGCCATGCTCGAGTGATCCATCGTCGTGTGTTCAACGGCAGGCGTTGGCAATGTTGGGTCTGGGCTCGAGTCTATTGGCTTTGAAGTGTGATCAATCATTCGCGTGCTCCTTTTCGATAACGGCGAATCAGTTTCTCGATTTCAACCGCAATAAACACCACCGTTGACAATCCCAAGGCGATGCCCAGATCGTTCAGTGACAACGCTCGAGTGCGAAAGACGCTTTGCATCGGTGGCAGGTAGATCACGGCCAGTTGCAGCGCGAAGGTCAGCGCGACCGCCAGCAAAAGCGGTTTGTTCGAACCCAATCCTTGGCTGAACAACGATTCGGTGCTCGAGCGAATCGCCAGCACATGGCCCATTTGTGAAAGCGTCAGGGTTGTGAAAACCATTGTCTGCCAGTCCTCGGAACCGTTGCGCCAGTAGACGTAACCCGTGCCGAGCGCAACGCCTCCCATCAGCAGACCGACCCAAAGGATGTGCCAACCCAAACCCTGATCGAAAAAACTTTGTTTGAGCGGGTAGGGTTGGCGTTGCATCGTGCCGCGCTCGGCGGGTTCAAATCCGAGTGCGAGTCCGGGCAGGCCATCGGTGACGAGATTGATCCAGAGGATTTGCAACGGCACGAGCGCCAACGGCATGCCCAAAAACGGTCCGATCAGCATTGTCCAGATCTCACCGGCATTGCTGGTCATGGTGTATTTGACGAACTTGCGGATGTTATCAAAAATCACCCGGCCCTCTTTGACCGCCGAAACAATTGTCGCAAAGTTGTCATCCAGCAAAACCATCGCCGAGGCTTGCTTGGCGACATCGGTGCCGGTGATGCCCATCGCCACGCCGATGTCGGCCCGTTTAAGTGCGGGCGCATCGTTGACCCCATCGCCGGTCATCGAGACGAGTTCACCTCGCGATTGCAAGGCCTCGATGATGCGCAGTTTGTGTTCAGGCGCGACTCGAGCAAACACCGAAACGTAGGGGACTCGGGCCGCAAGTTCTTTGGGAGTCATCTGCTCGAGTTCGTTGCCGGTCAGGACTTGCGAGTTCTCGCCGATGCCGAGTTCTCGAGCGATCTGTTGCGCGGTCAACGGGTGATCGCCGGTGATCATGACGGTGCGAATGCCAGCGGTTTTGCAGGTGGCGACCGCCTCGAGCACTTCCGGGCGCAGCGGGTCGATCATGCCGATCACACCGATGAAGGTCAGGTCGCGCTCGAGTTCGTTGTCACTTGGAATCGTGTCGAGCGGACGGTACGCCACGCCGAGCACCCGCATTTGCCTTGAGGCCAGACCACGCTGAGCGGCGTTGATGCGTTCGCGTCCAGCATCATCGAGCATCTGAACCTGACCATTGATCAGCACCCGTGTACAAACCTCGAGTACGCCACCGGGAGCGCCCTTGGTGAAGGCAACGTGGGTGCTCGTGCCGAGTGGCCATTCATTGGGAAGTTCTGCTGGAACGCGATGCACGGTGGTCATGCGTTTGCGTTCGGAATCAAACGGCCATTCACTGACCCGAGGAAAGCGTTCCTCGAGCGTCGGTTTGATCAGCCCAATGTGCGCCGCAGCGACGACCAAAGCGGTTTCGGTCGGATCGCCCGCCGCCTCAGGATCTTCACGGTTGGTGCTGATCAGACTGGCATCGTTGCAGAGTACGGCCCCGGCGATCAGTGCATACAACTCTGGCCTCGAGACTTGCGTTTCGGGTTGCTCCCGAATCGCCGTGCCGCTGCGTTCGAGCAGTTCGTCAAATTCGAGCGTGTTGCCCGCCACGTCAAGAACACTGACCGTCATGCGGTTTTGCGTCATCGTGCCGGTTTTGTCCGAGCAGATCACCGTGACCGAGCCGAGCGTTTCGACGGCGGCCAGTTTGCGAATCAGGGCGCGGCGTTTGAGCATCCGTTGCGCCCCGAGCGCCAGGGTGATCGTCGCCACAGCGGGCAGTCCTTCGGGCACGACCGCCACGGCCAAAGAGAGCGCAGTAACAAACATCAGCTTCGCATCCTCGCCACGCAACAGCCCGAGCACAAATACGACGGCGACCAAGGCGAGAGCGGCGAACGCCAGGTCACGTCCCAGTTTCGCCAGACGACGCTGCAACGGTGTCGCCTCGGTTTTGACCGATTGCAACATTCCGGCGAGCCGTCCGAGTTCGCTGCGCATTCCGGTCTCTGTCACGACCATCACGCCACGTCCAGCGGTCACGGCGGTTCCCATGAAAACCATGTTGGTCCGATCACCCACGGGCAAGACTTCAGTCTCGAGCGCGGACACGGACTTGTCCACCGGCACCGATTCGCCAGTCAACGAAGATTCTTGAATTCGCAAATTGGCCGCCTCGAGCAAGCGTCCATCGGCGGAGACGAGGTTGCCCGCCTCGAGCAACACGATGTCGCCCGCAACCAGATCCCCAGCGGGATGATCTTGCAGCTTGCCACCGCGCCGCAAACGAACGGTTGGACTCGAGAGTTGCCGCAACGCGGCCATCGCCTGTTCCGCCCGGAATTCCTGGGAAAATCCCAGCGCGGCGTTCAAAACCACGATCACCATAATCGCAATCGCATCCGTGACCTCACCGAGCGCAATCGAAGCGATTGACGATGCGATCAGCACCAACACCATCGTACCGGTAAATTGCTCGAGCAAAATCAGCCACGGACTTTTGACTCCCGCCTCGATCAGCGCGTTCGGTCCGTCACGTTCGAGGCGTTCGGCGGCCACGGTTTCGTCAAGGCCGTAGCTTGCATCGGTCTCGAGTTTTTTCAGAACCGCACTGGCTTCGAGTTGATGCCATGTTTGACCAGAATTCGTGGCGGTCGAAATGGGGCTCGAAGGTTTGGTTTCAATGGCCGTCATGGATCGCTCCGTTTGGCTTTGGTTTCACGAACATCACTGCCATG
>JAYURE010000295.1:0-1886 GCA_043756345.1 Deinococcales bacterium
AAGAAACGCTGGCAGTTTCACCTCAATTTTTTGGATTGGGCGAAGGCCAGAATGACCCGTAAACGCCGTGCCGCAGCGAGTTCGGAACGATTTTGAGGATCTCGTCGTATTGTAAGGCGTGACCATATCTCGAGCGCCAATTGCGCTGCAAGCGTTGATCGTCTTGGTCTTCTCGTTCACGGTCAATGTGGCGAGTGCCAAATCCTTTCGTTTCGATTCGATCACGCAGGATGTTTTTCTCGAGGCAAACGGCACGGTTCGAGTTGAAGATGTTCGTGTTTTTCGTTTTCAAGTCGATTCTGGCGAGAGTTTCAAACGCGCCTTCCTCGAGATTGTTCCCAAGGCTGGCGGTCGGGTAACGTTTCAGGGCGTGGACGTCCTTGATGGCAAGCAGGGCGGGTTGTACACGGTCGATGGCAACAAGATCACCTGGGGCAGCCCGGCGCAGAATGAAACGCGCAGCTTTCGCATTCGTTACACGCTGACCAAAGAACTCGAGGTGGCCAAAGACGCGGCCTTGTTTGATCGGCGCACGCTCGAGGACACGCACAAGCCGGTCGGGACGTACACGGTACGGGTTCATGCGCCAGCGAACTCGCCGGATCGCTTCAAGGTTTTTATTTTCACCGACAACTCGAGGATCGGCACGCTCAACTTTGATGCGGGTAAACGGGTGGCGACCACGGTTCTGAAATCGGTCAGCGAGGACGAGGCCGTGCGTTTGCGCGTGATTCTGGCGGGCAAGATTTTTACGACACGCACGATTCAGGACAACCGTTACGAGCAATGGATGGGCATCACCCGATCCGAAACCCGAGATTTCCGGGACGCTTCGCGCAAAATCATCGAGAACTCCAACTCGCCTCAGAACAACGGTGGCTTTTTCGAGCCAGCACCTCCGCCACCGATCAATGGTTGGTTGGTGCTCGCACCGTGGGGCGTTCTGGCGGCGCTCTCGAGCGGTTTGTTGGGCGTGTACGAACGGTTTGGCCGCGAACCGAAAGTGCAAGATATTGGCAAGTATTTTCGTGAACCCGCCGAGCAGATTCCTCCGGGTGTGGTGCCGTTCGTGCTTTCGCAATCCGATCCGGGTGTCGGTGCGGCGGGCACGGCGATTTCGGCGACGATTCTGGATTTGGCACGGCGCGGTCACATCGAGTTTGTCAAGGCTCGAAGTGCCGGTTTGTTCGGGCTGGGGGCTCGAGATGAAACGCACTACCGTCTGGTCACGCCATTGACCGCTCAGGACAGCGCACCGTTCGAGCGCGAGTTGTTTCGCATCCTGTCCGAATGTGCGACCGGTGATCGTATCATCACGCCGGAGGCCCTGAAATCGTACTTTCAATCCTCGAGCACTCGGCTTTCAAATTGGGTGGCGCAACCTCGAGATTGGTACGAAAAAAAGTATGGTGGCCTGCTTGATCCGAGCGGCGGCAAAGGTTGGGCATTGGTCATTCCAGCCATCCTGCTCGGTGGCGCAAGCATTTTTGGCGGCTTCATTCTGATCGGATCACTCGAGCGTCCCGAGGTCGGTGCGAGCGTGATGCTTGCCGGAATCTTGTTGGTGCTCGGCGCGATTTTTACCGGCTCGAGCCTGGCAAAATGGAATCCCGAGAAACTCTTGAACGCCCGCAAGTGGTTGGCGTACCGCAATTTCCTGGCCGATTTCTCGCAGATGGAAACCGCCCCGAGCGAGCATTACAAACTCTGGGATTATCACTTCTGTTACGCCGCCGCGCTCGGTGTGACCGACAAGTATTTGGCGAACATCGGCAAGCTGATGGAGCGCGATCCGAGTCGGTTTGGGCATGCGCCGTGGATCATGTACGGTGCTGGCTTGAACAACGCGACCGCGAACCTGAACGACCTGCAAAACATGATTCAAA
>JAYURE010000296.1:0-5098 GCA_043756345.1 Deinococcales bacterium
GAGGCGAGCATGACCAAGGTCTTCACCTCGGAAATTGCCGACAAGATCGTGGACCGGGCCATGCAAATCTGTGGTGGTTTGGGCATCAGCGATGACCTGCCGTTGGCGACGTTTTACAAAGAGATTCGTCCGTTCAGGATTTACGATGGTCCAAACGAGGTGCATCGCTCGAGCATCGCCCGGCGCGTTTTGAAGGCCGCCCGAGACGCATGAAGCCTGATACAACCGGAGCGTTTGAGGCTGTGCTCGAGCCGCATTTCGGTGCCGTTCGGGTTCTGAAGGCCGTACAGCTTGCGGGTGGAGCCAGCAAAGAAGCCTGGGCTGTGGACCTCGAAATGCGAGATGGCGATTCTGGAATTCTCGAGGTCTTGGTTCGTCGTGCCGGTGGTGGCACGATCAATTCTGAAACGTTGACGCTCGCGCAGGAATTTAAAGTTCTCGAGCGTGCATTCAAGGCTGGTGTGACCGCACCGGAACCGCTCGTGTACTTGCCGGACTGCCTCGGGCGCGAAGCCTTCGTGATGCGGCGACTGCATGGCGAGAGCGTCGGGCGGCGCGTGGTTTCAAAACCCGAATTTGCCGAAGCCCGAAGCAAACTTCCGTTGCGCATGGCCGAAGAACTCGCTCGGATTCATGCGGTTTCGCTCGAGGGCCTGGCGTTTCTGCCCGGCCCTCGGGTTGGTGACAGCGTGCCGAACTGGATTGTTCGCTTGCGCAACGAACTCGACGCGACCGGCGAACCGCATCCGGTGATCGAACTCGCGCTCCATTGGCTCGAGCATCACGCACCGACCCCGAACCCGATGACTTTGCAACACGGTGATTTTCGCATCGGCAACCTGATGGTCTCGAGCACGGACCTGATCGGCGTGCTCGATTGGGAATTCGCGCACGTCGGCGATCCCGCCGAAGACCTCGCTTGGGGTTTGATTCGCGCTTGGCGTTTTGGGAACGATCACTTGAGGCTCGGTGGCATCGGCGAGGGGGCACCGTTTCTCGAGCATTACAACGCGCTCAGTGGACATTCGGTCACGCTCGAGCATTTGTTTTTCTGGGAGGTCATGAGCAACGCAAAATGGGCGGTGGGAGCCTTGACGCAGGCGCGACGGCATTTGAACAACCTCGAGCGGAATGTCGAACTCGCAACGTTGGGACGCATGGCTTGCGAGATGGAGTTTGAACTCTTGCAGCTTTTGAAAGGCAGGTTCTAAATGCAGGACCGTCCAAGCATGTCTGAGTTGGTGCTGGCCGTCCGCGAATTCCTCGAGACCGAAATTGCGCCAGCCCTGAGTGATCCAAGATTGAAATTCAGAACCTTGGTCGCCATGAATGCGCTCGGCATGATCGCTCGAGAATCGGAACTTGAAGAGGCTCGGGTGCGTCAGGAATACGCGGGTTTGCACGAATTACTCAAGCAGGATTCAGATATTCCAATTCTATTTTCAGATGTCAAGATCAGCGTGCTCGAGGCGAATGAAGTCTTGGCTCAATCGATCCGATCTGGTCAAGTACCAGTCGGAACGTTTGATCATCTCGAACGTGTGACCCGTGCGAAACTCGAGGTCAGCAATCCGGGATTCTTGAAGAAGTTCTGATCGAGTATCGCGCAATCGCCTCAGATCAATCCTTGCGCAATACCTGTCTGGCCAAGAACAACTCGAGCCACAAATTTGCTTGACCACCAATGCTCGAGGATGAACATTTTCTGGCTTTCGTGTGCCCCAAATGAAGCAATCCTCACTACATAACTTGAGTGTGGTTGTGTTAAGATGCTCCTATGAATGTAGAAGAGTTCGTTCGTCAAATGAAAGAGCAACACGGCGAATCGCTCAAGGACATGCCCTTGCCCGAAGGCGTCGAAGATTACTTGCGGGATCGCATCAAACTCGGTGATCTCGAGACCGTGATTTTCATGCAGAAACTCGCCTGGGTGTTTGGTGTACAAACCGGTCAGGCCGCCGCGCAATCGCAAGATCAGGGCGTGCAGTTCAACACCAAACGTATCGAGGCGTAAGCCTCGTAGTCAAACTCGGAGCGTAAGACTCGAGCAATCAAAAATCAGTAACCCTCGAGCATTTGGCGGATGTCAAGTTCGAGGGTTTGTCATAGCCTGAGGGCATGATTCAGTATCAGACTTCGCTCGAGGGTATTCGCGCCGATCAACTCGAGGGATTCTTTGTCGGCTGGCCAAATCCGCCAACACCGGCAACGCACCTCGAGATTTTGAAACGTGCCACACATGTCGTGCTGGCTATGGACGGCTCGAGCGTGGTTGGTTTCGTGACCGCAATCTCAGACGGAATGCTGTGTGCCTACATTCCGCTGCTCGAGGTTTTACCATCACACCAACATCGGGGCATCGGCTCGGAATTGATGCACCGAATGCTCGAGACATTGCGCGGGATTTACATGATCGATCTTCTTTGTGATCCCGACCTTCAAGCGTTCTACTCGAGGGTCGGGATGGAAGAATCTTCTGGGATGCTGGTGAGGAACTTTTCGCGTCAATCCGGTGATCAGTCTGTCGTCCGGTAATACACCGTTTTGACTTCGCTGTACGCCTGCAACGCATCCGGTCCGAGTTCGCGCCCGTAACCAGATTGTTTAAACCCACCAAACGGCGTGCTGTAACGAACGCTCGAGTTGGAATTGATCGAAACCACTCCCGCTTCAACGGATCGGGCTACGCGCAAGGCTCGAGCACCATCTCGGGTCCAAACACTGCCAGACAAACCGTAAATCGTGCTGTTGGCGAGTTCGATGGCCTCAGCTTCAGTATCGAATGGGATGATCGCAGTCACAGGTCCGAAGATTTCTTCTTGCGCCACTCGAGCATTCTTGTTAACTGGCCCGAGGATCATGGGTGGAAAGTAAAAGCCTTTTCCAGTCGGGGCGGAACCTTGCAGTAGAACATCTGCCGTGCCCGCGAGTTCCATGACCCGTTCGCGTTGACGGCTCGAGATCAATGGTCCCATGTCCACATCACTGAATGGATCACCGGTGCGCCACGCTTTGACAATCGGTTCAAGGTGCTCGAGAAATTTGTCCATGACGTTACGTTGTACCAGAAGGCGTGAACGGCAGCAGCAATCTTGTCCAGCATTGTCGAAGACCGCACCGGGAATGCTGGCGGCAACGGCCTCAAGGTTCGCATCATCAAAGATCATGCAGGCACTTTTGCCACCCAACTCGAGGGTGACGCGCTTGATCGAACTGGCGGCTCGAGCAGCAATTTCACGCCCGACATTGGTACTGCCAGTGAAGGCGATCTTGCCGACATCGGGATGATCGACCAGGGCTTGGCCCGCGACCGCGCCGTAGCCGACCACGACATTGAGCACGCCCTCGGGGAAGCCAACCTCGAGCGCAATCTTCTCGAGTTCGATGGCGGTCAGTGGCGTCAGTTCTGCGGGCTTCAAAACACAGGTGTTGCCCGCCGCCAACGCTGGCCCGAGCTTCCAACTGGCCAGGTACAACGGGAAATTCCACGGTGTGATCAGGCCAACCACGCCAATCGGTTCGCGGAAAGTCATGGCCACCCCATCGACGACCGGAATCGTTTGACCGGAGTTGCGTTCGACACCACCAGCGTAATAGCGGAAAACGTTCGCCACCGCACCGATTTCCCATCGCGCCCCAGCGAGTGGTTTGCCCGCATTTCGCGCCTCGAGTTCGGCGAGCCGTTCGAGGTTCGCATCGACCGCATCGCCCAAGGCCCGCAGCAGATTGGCTCGAGCGGCTGGGGTCACGGCACGCCAGGCTGGGAAGGCTTTTTTGGCTTTGGCGACGGCAGCATCAACCTCGGCGATTCCGGCGGCTGGGAGTTCGGCCAGAATGTTTTCGGTGGCAGGCTCGAGAACAGTGACAGAGTTCATGCTCATAGTGGTGTTGTGTAGGCGCTGGTGATGCCACCGTCCGCCAGGAAAGTCGAACCGGTCGTGAAGCTCGAGTCGTCACTGGCCAACCACAATGCGGCTCGAGCCATTTCGATGGCCTCACCGAATCGACCCATTGGAATGTGAACCAATCGGCGCTGGCGTTTCTCTTCGGTGTCCAAATACTTCATCAGCAATTCGGTACGCAGTGGTCCGGGGCAGAGCGCATTGACACGAATCCCTTGACGCGCATGAATCGCGGCGAGTTCTCGAGTCATCGAAAGCACCGCACCCTTAGACGCTGTGTAGGCGAGTTGAGGCGTGGCCGCACCGAGCACCGCGACGAAACTGGCGGTGTTGATGATGCTGCCACCACCGGCCCGCAGCATCGCCGGAATCGCGTACTTGCAACCAAAGAACACGCCTTTGACATTGATCGCCATGGTCAAATCCCAAACGTCTTCTTCGGTGTTGACCGCATCATCGTCTCGAGCGTGCGAAATTCCGGCGTTGTTGAAAATCACGTTCAGTTTACCGAACGAATCCTCGGCGGCCTGAACCATGTTTTTTGAATCCTCAGACTTGGAGACATCGGCTTTGGCGAATACGGCCTCTCCACCCGCAGCGACAATGCTCGAGACGACGGCTTTGCCCGCCTCTTCGTTCATGTCCACCGCGACGACTTTTGCGCCTTCCGCCGCGAACAAGATTGCGCTTTCCTTGCCGATGCCGCTACCTGCGCCGGTGATCAGCGCGACTTTCCCTTCGAGTCTCATGTGGCCTCCTGTCAGTTGACCCAATCAGTTTAACTCGAGGTTCTCAACTCGGGAATCAACCCTATCGCAACAATGCCTGACCGAGCACCCGTAGAACCGTTTCAAAAGTTTGATTTGTTGCCGCTTCCGGCTCGAGGTCGGCTTGGTTCGTGTCGATCTCGAACACTTGAATGCCACTGATTTTCAGGAACTCGAGCGTGGGCAGAACTTCGGTTTGAAAGAACGCATACCTGTTCTCAATGGCCTCGAGAGTGTCATCGGACCTTCCTCGAGCGAGCAGGCGTTCGATCATGTTGTGTTTGGAAATAGCAAGGTGAATCGCGCCAAGGGTCGGGATGCCTTGTCGCTCAAGCGTTTCAAGCAGGTGTTTTGCGGCGTCAATTCGTCTCGGATAGCCGTCCATCGCCCAGGCATGATCTCGCAAGTCTTGTCGGGTTGAGATTTCGT
>JAYURE010000297.1:0-5096 GCA_043756345.1 Deinococcales bacterium
TGGACGCGGCGCATCTCCCGCAGGAAACAACGTGGGTGGGAATAATCAGGCGCTCGAGATCGCCCGTGAACGTCTCGCCAAAGGTGAGATCAAACCCGAGGAGTTCGAGTCGATCAAACGCAGTCTCGAGATGTAACGGGAATGGAGGGCCATCGCGCCCTCGAGTGAATTGGAGGCAGATCATGAATTCAAAAAGCAAGATGCTGATCGGCTCTGGATTGCTTGGACTGGGTTTGTTGAGCGTTATGTTCGCTCAGGGCATGATGGGACCGCAGGGCCAGAATACTCAGGGCCAGAATGCTCAGGGCATGACGGGCGGAATGATGGGCGGCGGCATGGGGATGATGAACACCTATGCGGCCTCGTCGCGTCCGATTTCTCAGGATGAGGCGCGTCGTCGTGCCGAAGGTTTCGCAGCCCGCTACGGGCAAGGTGTCAAAATCAGGGACTTCATGATGTTCACCGACAATTTTTACGTGCAAGTTGTCAATGCCAAAAGTGGCGCGGGCTTGGGCGAACTGCTCGTGGACCGTTACACCGGTGTGGTTCAGCCCGAGTATGGCCCGAACATGATCTGGAACTCGCGGTTCGGCATGGGCTCAGGAATGATGGGTTCAGGAATGATGGGCTCAGGCAACGGGCAGCAGAACCAGACTGGAATGATGGGCGACCAGAACCAACAGAGTCAAGGCATGATGGGCAGCGGGCCGAACTCGAGCAATCAGGTGGCGCAACCGGTTCGCTACAATTTGGCCTCGGCACAGAAACTTGCGGCAACCTTCGTGACGGCCTACCTGCCCACTGGCAAGGTGCTCGAGGGATTCGCCTTCCCTGGGTATTACACCTTCGATTTCGGTCGCAAAGCGATTGAGGGAATGCTTTCGGTCAACGCATACACAGGCGAAGTTTGGGTCCATGGCTGGCATGGCCTGTTTCTTGGCGAGATCAAATAAGTTCTTCTGCGACTCGATGAAGATGGATCAGGACTCGAAGGACGAGAAACTAAATGATGAAGGAACCTGCTGCAACGCCCCTTGAAGACTCGAGCACAATTTCAAATTTAAGCGCTCACCTCTTGACACAATCGCCCGCACCACGTTGCTTGAGTTTGGACCAAACTCAAGCAACGGTCGAACTGCATCTGCACCAGAAAAACCGACAGCTCGAGGTTCTATGGGTTTCGTCTCATGTGTCGAGCAAATTTGTTGGATAATTAAAAAGATTTTTGAGACGGCCTCGCGTTTGCTCCACCTATGATCATGTTTTCTTATTAAAACCCAAGTTCTACAAGAATCCGTATGGGTGGTCGAAATTACATTTAAAAAGTTTGCTACGGTCATCTTGACCAAATTCACAATCTCATTCGTTGGCCATCCGAGGAGAACCAATGAAACTAACTGTAACCGCATTCCTGATGTGGCTTTCAGGCAGTGGGTTTTTGGTAGCACTCGCGGCTGGCTTTGGTATTTTGACGGGCGCTGGTGCGTACACCGCGTCCTATGCGAATGCCACCAGTTACCTTTCGAGCGACCCGAAAGCTTGCGTCAATTGTCACATCATGCGCGAGGTTTACGATTCATGGGCTAAAGCGCCGCACCATACGGTAGCGGTTTGTACCGGCTGCCATTTGCCCCATGATTTTATTGGGAAATGGATCGCCAAAGCCGAAAACGGTTGGAACCATTCCAAAGCCTTCACCCTGCAAAATTTTCATGAACCGATTCGGATAAACCAGAAAAACCGAGCGATTCTTGAGAGTAATTGCCAAACCTGTCATGCCGATACAGTGCATCAAATGGTGAGTGTGACCCGTCAGGACAACAGTCTTGGTTGTTTGCACTGTCATGCCGATGTTGGACATGGACCGCAACGCTAAAAGGAGAATCAACAATGGCAAAGATACGAACTCCGTTACTGACTGCCAGTGTCTTTCTGGCAGGAGCACTCGTGACCGTTGGTGTTTTGGCGCTGTACACCAATATCGTGCAACGCAAAGCCGAGGAAAAACAATTTGTCTTTCAGGTGGTTCAAGTGACCGAAGACACGATAGATCCAGCCGAGTGGGGCAAAAACTACCCGAAGCAATACGACAGTTACAAACGCACCGTGGATACCGAACGCACCCGTTACGGAGGTTCGGAAAATTTTCAGAAACTCGATTCTGACCCGTTATTGCGCACGATTTTTGCAGGCTATGCTTTTGGGATTGATTTCCGAGAGGAACGTGGTCATGCGTTTATGCTTGACGATCAACGCGAAACCAAGCGCGTCACTGAACGCAAACAACCTGGCGCATGCTTAAATTGTCATGCCAGCGTCCTGACCGCCTTCAGGGAGGCTGGTGTCAAAGCCGGTGTTCCTAACGACGAGAATCACCGTTGGGATGCTGTCGCCAAGGGTTTTACGGTCGTTAATAAATTGCCATACGCGGCAGCTACCGCTTTGGTCACACATCCTGTTGCTTGCGTGGATTGTCATAACCCCAACGACATGCAAGTCCGAGTGACCCGTCCAGCATTCATGAACGGCATTCGTGCCCTTGCCAACTCGAGCGACGTATTACCCAATTTTCCAAGCATCGAACGTTGGCGCAAAACCAATCGTGCCGCGCCATATGACCCGAACAAAGACACAAGCCGCCAAGAACTACGCAGTATGGTCTGCACCCAGTGCCATGTCGAATATTACATCACCAAAGAAGACAAGCAACTGACTTTCCCGTGGCAGAATGGACTCAAGCTCGAGCAAATCGAAAAGTATTACGACGATGTTGGTTGGAAAGATTGGGAACATAAAATCTCCAAAGCCCCTGTGATCAAAGCCCAGCACCCCGAGATGGAACTCTGGTCTCAAGGCATTCATGCCAGAAGCGGTGTTGCCTGCGCCGATTGCCACATGCCGTACCAACGCGAAGGCGCGGTCAAAGTCTCGAGCCACCATGTTCGCAGCCCAATGTTAAATGTGGCACAAGCCTGCCAAACTTGTCATCGTTATGATGAATCTGAAATCAAAGCCCGAGTGCAAATCATTCAGGATCGCACCCAAGGTTTGTTGACAAAAGCCGAAATTGCCGTGGTGGATTTGATCAATGCCATTGAAGCTGCCATGAAAACAGGCAAGAGTGACGCTCAACTGAAATCTGCTCGGGACTTTCAAAGAAAAGCACAATTTAGAGCCGACTTTATCAACGCCGAGAACAGCATGGGTTTTCATGCACCTCAAGAAGCAGCTCGAATTCTGGCTGAAAGTATTAATTTTGCAAGGTTAGGGCAGCTCGAGGTTGCAAAACTAAAATAGTGTTCATTAATAGTGTTCATTGCAGGTGTTTGGTATATTCGCTTTGATACATTCACAGTGTATCAAAGCGAATTTGGCTTGATCCGCCAGAAATCTCGAGATCAAACTGGGATTACGGGTGCTCCTGAGCGGCATTCTCGAGGGCCGTCGAGCGTTCGGCAACGTCATGAAGTACCTCTTGATCGGCACGAGTTCCAATTTCGGCAATTTGTTCAGCATGGCCGGGGCATCGATTTTCTCGTCGTTCTTGCCGATGCTGCCGACGCAGATTTTGGTCAACAACTTTTTGTACGATCTGGCGCAGATCACGATTCCGAGCGACAACGTTGATGCGGCATTTCTCGAGGGACCGCACCAATGGGACATCGGTTTGATTCGCCGTTTCATGTTTTGGATTGGGCCGATCAGTTCGGTTTACGACTTCTCGACCTTCTTCGTTTTGCTCCGGTTCTTCAACGCAAAAGAGGCCGAGTTTCACACAGGTTGGTTCGTGTAATCGCTCGCCACGCAGACGTTGGTGATCTTCGTGATTCGCACCTTCGGCAATCCGTTGCGCTCGAGGGCAAGTCCGGCCCTGGCGTGGACGGCGCTGGGTGTGGTCGCCATCGGTGCGTTGCTGCCGTACTCGCCTCTTGCTGGGGTTCTGGGGTTCGTGCCGTTACCGGCGCTGTATTTCGTGTTTCTGACCGTTGAGACCCTGACCTATTTGACGCTGGTCGAGTTGGTCAAACGCCGTCTGTTCGGGCAGGCCATGACCTGAGAATACTCGAGACAGAATATGCTCGAGCGTCAAAAATGCTGAGGCTCGAGCATTCGTCAATCCTTCTCGAGTTCTCAGTTCATTTTCATGGCCGACATCTGCTTGCAGCTTTCACTGCACTTGTTGCAGGCATCAATGCAACGTTGCATGACCGGATCATCGTGGAACAGGGCGCAGCTTTTGGCACAGGCTTCGCAGGCTTGCGCACAAACGCCGCACGTCTCGTGATGCAGTGCCGATCCTCGCAGCATGAAATCGACGCAGAGGTGGCAGAGTTCTGCGCAGTCGATCATCGCACCAATGTGTTTGGCCTCGGCGTGCGTACCTCCACGGTGCAGACAGTGTTGGATGGTTTGTACACATACGTCATGACATTCGGTGCAGTTGTGAATACAGTCGTGCATTGCCTGGTCGATGACCGTGTGAATCGCGTCCGCTTCATGATGGGTCATGGTTTTCGCCTTTCTGAGTGTGAAAGATGGCGAGGCTCGAGGGTTGAATCACCTGGTCTCGAGTCATGTTTTCGGAACGGCGACGCTGGCGTTGGCCGTCACGGAATCATTGGCGTTCGCTTCGGCTTTGACTTCCACAGCACGGATCATCAACACGGGAACTTCGCTGCGATGCGAGACCCGTTCGGCGACACTGCCGAGCAAGAGCAGATCGACACCGCTGCGTCCGTGCGTGCCGATCACGATCAAATCGGCGTTGTGTTCTTTTGCGGTCTTGATGATGGCATCCCCGAGCCTCGTGCCGTTCGCTGGAACCCGAGAGGTGCGCACATCGGCCACCTTCGGCGTGTGCGAATCAAGGAGCGCCAATGCCGCCGCGATGATTGCTTGGCTTTCCGCCTCGAGATCGTGCTGGTATTTTTCAAAATCGATCATCGGTGCGTATTCGTAAGCGGTGTACGAATACATGACCGGAATGTCCGGGATCACGTGAATCAGTTCGAGGCTGATTCCGAGCGCACAGGCCAGATCGCTGGCGGTGGCCAAGGCGAGGTTACTTTGCGGGCTGCCATCGACAGCCACGAGAA
>JAYURE010000298.1:0-5091 GCA_043756345.1 Deinococcales bacterium
AGGCTTTGACTTTACTTTTCTCTTTTCTCTGGTTTTCCCCTGGTAGGCTGCGGGCATGAAACTCACCATCAACGAGAACGGCTCGATTCGCATTGACACGACCGGTTCGTACACGATTCGCCACAGCGATGGCCGTGAAGAACTGATCGAGAAACCCCGAGTCAGCCTGTGCCGTTGCGGACATTCGGCGAACAAACCATTCTGTGACGGGGCGCACAAGGCTGCCGGATTCACCGCGTCGGGAATGGAACTTGAGATCGGTTAACAGTTCAAGCTCGAGTCACGGACGGTAGTTTGGATGGTCGCTACGGGTGTTGTAACACGACAGCACCCACACTTCCAGCGATTCTTCCAGCACCACGTACAGCAAGGCTTTGGTTGTGCTGCGAAGCAACACGCGCCGCACTGCCAAGCGCCCAAGTACTCATCGACGCTTGGGAAGGCATCTGGGAAGGTCTCGAGCAGTCCAAAACTGGTTCGGAGCGCCCGGTCAAAACGACGTAACGCATCTGAGCCTTCTGTTCGCCTGCCGAGCAGAATCTCAGTTTCCGCGTCGGATTCCAGGATCACCAGGTACTTGGCCGGTTCGGTCAAGATGCCTCGAGTTTTGCCATGAAATCACGCCAAGGTGTGCCGCGTTGAGGTGCCTGCTGCATCCGTTCTAGGCGCGAACGAACCAAATCACGCTGCATTGGGTTGAGTGGTGCAAGCTGATTGTGAGTGTCGGCAACGCTGTCCAGAATGGCATCTAATAACTCGAGCCGATCCTCAAGCGGAAGTTGAACCACTGTTTCTTTAAGCGTCGAGTTCATTGCATTACGGTACGGCCTTGGGTGGTTGAAATCAAGTTCTTTGTTCTTTGCCCGCAACTTTTTGTCCAGCGGATTAGTTTGCTATTGACATAATTCACACCATGATTTAGTGTGAAAATCCACGGAGGTTTTCATGTCAAACACGCCTGACGGTCTGCTCGAGGCCCTGCTGGATTCCTGGGATCGCAACAACACCATCCTACTGAACCTGCTCCGCGCCTTCCCAGACGGTACGCTCGAGGCCAGGGCGCTGGAAGGCAGCCCATCGATTGCGGTGCAGTTGTCACACGTTCATTCCACGCGGCTGTTCTTCATCAATCAAACCGCACCAGAATTTGGCCAAGACCTGACCCAACTCTTCCGTCAGGAAGGTGAAAATCGGCTGGCAGAACGAAACCTCGAGCGCATCGCGGCGGGACTCAAGGCGAGCGCCAAAGCCGTGCGTGATGCCGTGCAAAACCGACTCGAGACGGATCAAGCGATGAAGGGCACAAACGTCGCTTACGATCACCCAATCCTGTTGCTACAACACCTGCTCTGGCACGAGGGGTATCACGTCGGTCAGATGATGCTGGGCTTGAAGGCCATGGGGCAACCAATGACCGAAGAGCAATCTGAACCCGCAATCTGGGGCGTTTGGCGGCGCGAGGAATGGGTTGAATGAACATTTTTGAAACCTACGATTACCTCAGACGCGCCCGCCGGGACTTGTGGGCCACACTCGAGGGCGTACCGGACGAGATTCTTTCCCGCCCTTTGATCGGTGGCGACCGGTTCCACTGCATCAAAGACTTGGTGTTGCACATCGCGGGCTGCGAGGACGGTTGGCTTCATTACACCCTCTTGCGCGACGAACCGATCCAGAACACCATGCCCGCCATCAAGGACATCCCCGAAGGCCCATTCTGCGCGGATGTCGCGCTCGAGACGCTGCTGTACTACTGGCGGGCCGTGGAACAAAGCACCCTCGAGTACCTGCCAACGTTGACGGACGAGGAGTTGAACCGGCCCGTGGACGATTCGCCGACAGAACGCTACAAGCTCCAGGGCCTGCTCTGGCACGTCATGGTTCATGAGATGCGACACACGGCACAGATCGTCCTGCTGCTGCGGATGCAGGGCATCAAGCCGCCCGCGCTTGACCTGTTCTATTACCTGCCCAATCTTTTGGACCCAAACAATGCCGGGGAACGTGATGGCTAAAAAAATCGTGACGGACGGCGCACCTCGAGCGATCAACGCCGCCGAAATCGAGTACGCAATCAAACCGCTCGCCCCCGACACGTGGGATGCCTATGCTCGGCTCATTGAGCGAAACAGCGGCTTGTTCGGCGGCTGCTGGTGTACTTGGTTTCACCTCCACCCGGACCCACCCGAACGCAAAGAGCTTGGCAACCGCGAGTTCAAGAAGAAGCTCGTCGAGGCTGGTCAGACGCACGCGGCGCTGGTGTTTGACGCTGACGAGGCCGTCGCCTGGGCGCAGTTCGGCACGGTCACGGAGTTGCCCAACATTCACCACCGCAAGCAGTGGGAAGCCGAAACCGAGCAGCGCCCCGATTATCGGATCACGTGCCTGTTCGTTGACAAGCGTTACCGTGGCAAGGGCGTGACAGCGATTGCCGTCCGAGGTGCGCTGGCACTGATCGCCCAACAAGGTGGCGGCCTGGTCGAAGCGTATCCGCATGATCTGGCCGAAAAAAAGAAGGCTGGCAAGAAAACCTCATCATCGTTTCTTTACAACGCCACCCGCACCATGTATGAACGCGAGGGCTTCACTTATTTGCGACCCAAGGGGCAAGGCAACTGCGTGATGGGCTTGAAAGTTGCAGCGACCTGATATGGATGGGCATGGAATAAGCCTCGAGTTCAGCGGCGAAATCTGGGAATGGCGCGGCCCGGCCCCGTTTTATTTCGTGACCGTTCCCGATCTGGAAAGCCGCGAGATCAAAAGTGCCGAAAGGTTTGTGACTTACGGCTGGGGCATGATTCCGGTCAAAGTCCAAATTGGCGAAACCCAATGGAAGACCTCGTTGTGGCCCAAGGACGGCCTGTACGTCGTGCCGTTGAAAGCCAACATCCGCAAGGCAGAAAGTCTCGAGGAGGGCCAAACGGTGACGGTCAAACTCGAGCTTGGTTGATTGGGTTCGTTCTGACTTTCAGGTTCAAATCTCGAGCATCACCGACTCGGGTGAGCAAGCCGTTTACGCAATAGCGGCTCGAGAATCGCTTTCGCATCCAGTTTGCTCGCACCGAGGAACGTCACGAACCTCGAGAAACCTCGCGCCAGTGCTTCCGCGAAGTCTTCATCTTTGCCGAGGGCTTTGTCCTCCAACCAAAATCCCAGAATGATGAAGGTGTTCGTCGTTCGCTCGAGTTTGCTGTCAAACCGTCCGACCAGCCGGTCGCCCCACAGGATCGGCAACGTGTAATAACCGAATTTGCGCAGGTGTTCGGGTTTGTAAACCTCCCAGATGTAATCGAAACCGAACAAGACTTTGGCGCGTCCTCGAGCACTGACCTGATCGAGCGGCGCGAGGAAGACAACCTCTTCGGTCGTGGTCGTCTCGAGTGGCTTCCAGGCTTTTGGCACGCGACCCGCGCTCAACTCGATCAGTGTTTTGCCCTCACTGCCGAGCGCGAGGTGAATCGCTTTCCAACCTTCGACTTGAACCTCGAGAATCTCGCCATCATCAAGCATTGATCCTCGCAGCGTCTTAGCGGCGCGATCCGGTTCGCCACGACCATACTCGTCAGCCGTGCGTTTCATCTTCGAGAGGCCATCGAAGCTGATTTCTTTTCTGACCAGAAAACGATCTGTTTCTTCCTCGGTAGTCTCGAGGATCAGGTGCGCGGGTGCAACTTGTTCGGTCAGTGCGTAAACGCGCTCGAAACGTTCACGGTGATGCGTCATGACCTCGCCGGTTCGCCACAGGTAATACAGGGCCAAGGCGCTGTCCTTGCGACCACGGTAGCTGTCGGTTCGCGTTCGAGTCGCCATCTCGAAATCCCGATTGCTGACCGCACCACGCTCGAGCAGGATGGCCCGCATTTCGATGATGGCTTGGGCGTGATCGCGGCCCATCGCGGCGATGCGTTCATTCCCAGTGCGTTCGCGGCGCATGACCACGCGCCAATGCGCTAACTCTTCCATCGGTCGGGCCGCGAGCCAGCCGCCCCAATCGAAGAACTGGCGCTGCCGGTACGTCGGGTCTTCCCACATTCCGGGTGTGTACTCGAGCACGCGGCTGTGCAGGGTGATGTCGTGGCTGCGGGCAATGATTTGCAGCGGATCGAGTTGCAAGTATTCGATGATTCGCATCGCCTGCGCTGTTCCCTCGAGGCCACGAAAGCGACGACCGGGCCACAAGCCTTGCTTGCCGAGGATGAAACGCCGCGCTGTCTCAAGGTCAATAGTCAGCATGATTCATGCATTGCTCGAGGAAGCGCAAGGTCCGCTCGAGGATGATTTTTGTTGCAGCGGCATCGTATTCGCCGAGGCTGGAATCGGTGATCAAATGACCCGAGCCGGGATAGAGGTGCAACTCGCCGTTTGGAACGGTGTCCGCCAAATCTCGAGCAACCTCAATGTCTTCTTCGCTCCACGGATCGTTCTGTGCGAAGTGCATTTGCAATCCGACACCAGAGGGCCATGACTCCGAGAATTCCGAGCTTGGCATAACCCCGTGATAGAGGATGGCTCCGAGCGCCCCGGATCGTGTCTGGGCGAGTTTTTGTGCTGGAACCGCCCCGAGTGAGAAGCCAGCGTAAACGATGTTTGCTGGCAAGTTGGCGGTTGCTTTTTCACCTCGAGCCGTGATTTCAGCGAAGCCGATGGATTTGGCGTGTGCGACACCCGCTTCAATCGATGCGAAGGTGGCTCCCGCGTACAGGTCCGGGACGGTGACGTGATGCCCAGCGTGGCGGATGTGGTCGGCAAAGGCGTGAACGCCATCGGTCAATCCTTGCGCGTGATGGAACAGGATCAGTTCGGTCATGGTGTGTCCTCCGTTGGATCGGCCTTCATTGGATCGGTCTCGAGCTTGTTGGGTCAATCTTCGCCAAGATCTTAATTCTGTTGTTAAAAGAATTCAAGTGTGAATTTTAGTATGTTTGAAAATCAGCTTGCGAATGAAAAATAAATGGCTGACGCAAACATCAACCAAGCCCCACGTGCTTGAAATGAGATAGGGCTAAAAGTCTGTTGACCCTGCGAGTATCTTTTGGCTTTATCCATTTCGAGTTCGAGCCTAGTTTGAGTTCCCCCCTGCGAAGTAGGGGG
>JAYURE010000299.1:0-5081 GCA_043756345.1 Deinococcales bacterium
ACGAACTCAAACTCGGCAAGATGCAGGCCTCGGCAACGGCCCGCAAAGGCTTGTACAACAACATCGCCGACACCTCAAAAGTCAGGCTGCCATTCGCCAGCAATCAGGCTGCCTGGAGCAAAGTTCAGATCGGATTCGGATTCTCGAGTTGGCAACGCTTCAATACCGGAGGCCCGCTCGAGTACGCGAAGAAAGTCATGGAGTCCACCCGTGCCGCCTCTGCGAATGGGGTCGTTTGGGCGTACAAGGAAGACACGGGATTGGACGGGTACAGCCTGACGAACCCGTACAATGTCGCGTTGAAAAACGCTGGATTCTGAACGGACCAAACTCGCATTTTATTTTGCTCGAGCCTTTCGAATCAGCAATGGTTTGAGAGGCTCGGGTTTTTGTTCGTAATGATGGGCAAGCTCAGCACGTGTTGAGGTCCGAATGCTCCACCGTGATAGATCACGCCAGAATCCTTGAACCCGGCCCGCAGGTAAGCACGGTACGCTCGAGGATTTTTGCTGTTGACGGTCAGGTTCAATTCCGTAAATTCGGGATGATGCTCGAGTAAGTATTCACGCAGCATGGTGAAGACGGCTGTCCCGTAGCCTCGACCCTGCTCTCGTGCATCAATCAAGTAAGAGCGAAACCCCATCGTGTTCTCGCTCGAGGCGTAATGCGCAACCTGTTCGCCCCAGCAGAGCACGAAGAATCCCAAGACCCGATCAGACTCGAGCATCGCCATTGGAATTCGACATGGATTGGTTTCGGCGAGCAGTAACGTTTCGCTCGGCAATCCCGAGAGTGGAATCTGCTCGGGCAGAACCTCGAGTGCGAGAACGGCATCTCGAGTGATCTCGTTCACTGGTTCGACACGCAGAGTCACGCTGAAGATCCTACCCGCAACGGTTGAACCTCGAGAGTGCATTGCGTCCTTCGCTGCTGCCGCCGAAGGATTCATCGCCGCCCAACGAAATGAAGTACCAACCTCGAGCCTTGCCGTGATCGACGACCAGATCGTAGCGTCCTGCTGCCAACGTGCGAATCAATGTTGGAGTGCGCCGGGCGACCACGCCATGACCGCTGAAATCACCCCAGGCGTTCTCGATTTGTAAGGCTCCGGTTCCGGCAGGCAACTCAAACGGTGCAGCGCCCTCGAGTCCAGGCCCGACCACGAAGAGGCGCGGTTTGAATTCTTTGACGCATGGCGCACCAACGAACAGCGCGACATCCAACTTGAACCCAGCTTTGACCTCGAGCGAGTACCAATCGCGGCCCCCTTTGGCCTCGGCGGTGATGACCTTGGAAATACTCGGTTGCTGAATCTGGTACGCCTGCGCTCGAGATGGCGAACCGGGATTGAACCATGGCTGATGCGCCAACCCAGAACTTGCCAGTACGATCACGACGAAGATCAAGCCGAACCTCGAGCGTTGTTTCATGCGGGCAGTTTGGCACGGTGGACAAGAAAAAATTGTCGCACAGATCGCATCCCGATGGTCGTTTGGCTCGAGGTTGTTGCTGGTATTCCCCGATCTTTCCCCACTGTTTGGGCAAGCTGTCGTTCAAAGCAAGTGATTCGAGACTTTTTCGCAGGACTCGAATCCGGCGCAAGACTCGAGCAGGCAATAGCAAGTGAACCGTGGAAAAGTGTGATCGAAACGCCAAATTTGCACGCTCGAGAGCAAATTTTGTGCCTATGATCAGCAAGATGAGGAGCCCGGCATGAGTCAACCAACAGATTCAGGATTTGAACAGATTGAAGGATCGACACCAACGCAAGCCAACTCGGGCTTTGGACGCATTGCCGCCACAGCGGTTCAAGCACCGGTGGGCCGCACCGCACTGAACACGTCGTCCAGCACCTCAGCCAGCACCATCGCTGACCTCGAGCCCGCTGCGAAACCAAAATCGCGCAAGCACAAACTCGAGTTCACCGGCTCGAGCGGCGAGTATTTTAGGATCTGGATCGTCAACGTCATGCTCAGCATTGTCACCTTGGGTGTTTATGCGGCTTGGGCGAAGGTTCGCACACGGCAGTATTTTTACGCGAATACGCGCTTGGGCGGTCATGCGTTCGAGTATCACGGCAATCCGATTTCGATCCTGAAGGGCAACCTCGTGATTGGAGTGCTGGCGATTTTGTACGTTTCATCGCAGACGGTCATGCCCTTGTTAACACCTGTCTTGGCCCTGCTCGGCTTTGCGGCGTTTCCATTTTTGATCCATTCCAGCTTGCGTTTCATGGCCAGCAACTCCTCGTACCGCAACATTCGTTTTCGCTTTCACGGCACGGTTGGTGAGAGTTACACCAACCACATGCTGCGTCCGATCCTGACGAACGTCACGCTCGGTTTCATGGCCCCGGCGATGCTCAAAGGCCAACGCGAATACCTGTTCGACAATGCTGCTTACGGCAACAGTCGCGCCCGGTTCAACGGCGATTACAGCGTCTTCTCGAGCATCTTCTGGCGTGCCGTCGGCATGAGCATTGCGATGTTGTTCGTGGTCGGTATTCTCATGGCAGTAATGATTCCGGGCATGATGGCAGGTGGCGGTTTGGATCGCGCCAACCCGATGGCTGGCATGTTCTTGATCGTGCCGATTTACGCGATCATGTTTTTTGGTGGCACGTTGATTCAAACGTACATGCAGGTCAACCTCGTCAACCACTGCTGGAACAACACCAATGTCGATGGTCGTCGTTTGCGCTTCGTTAGCAGCCTCGACACGATGACGATGATCAAATTGCGCATCACCAACATGCTGGCGATTGGCTGCACGCTCGGCCTGGCCTCACCGTGGGCGAAGGTACGTTACGTGCAATACGTGATCTCTGGCCTGAGCGTTTTCGGCGAGGATGACCTCGAGCATTTTGCTGCCACCGAACGTGAACTCGAGCAGAGCCCCTTGGGTGATGCCGCGACCGATTTCATGAACGTCGATTTCGGACTCTAAGTTTCCATGCTCGAGTTTTCCGGCACGTACTTTGATGGGCGCAGTTCCAAGGCGCATGCCGTGCGTGTGCGCTTCGAGGGCGGTGAGTTGAACTTGCGCGGCGAAACGCTCGAGTTGCAAGTGCCATTTTCAGAGTGCGTGATCGCGCCACCGTTGGGCAAAACCAAACGCACCGTGCAACTTTCACGCGGCGCAGTCCTCGAGACCGATGATTTCGCGGCAATCCAAGAACTCGAGGAACGCACTGGTCGCAATCAGGGCATGCGTTTGGTGGATCGGCTCGAGCGGCAATGGAAGTTCGTGCTGGCGAGCGTCGTGGTTTTGTGCGCGAGCCTGTGGGTTTTCGTGCAATTCGGCGTGCCGTTCGTGGCGGATCAACTTGCCTTTGCCACGCCAGCGGTGGTGCTTGGGCAGGTTGGAGCGCAGACGATGCAGGTCTTGGACAACACGGCCTTGGAACCCTCCAAGCTCGAGACAGCACGCCAACTCGAGATCACTCGAGGCTTCGAAACGCTGGTCAAAGACATCGGTGCGGGCCAAACCTATCAACTCGAGTTCCGTGATGGTGGCAGCATCGGCCCGAATGCCTTCGCGCTACCGAACGGCACGATTGTCATCACCGATCAACTGATCAAACTCGCCGAAAACGACCGTGAAATTCTCGGGGTACTGGCACACGAGATTGGGCACGTCACCGGACGGCACGGCTTGCGCGGCATCTACCGTGGCGCTGGCGTGATGCTCTTGATCAGCATTGCCGCTGGCGACATTGCCTCTGTCACCAGCTTGACCTCGAGCCTGCCCGCGCTGCTGGTGCAATCCGGGTACTCGCGTGAATTCGAGCGTGAATCGGACGAGGTTTCTGGCAAGTACATGATGCGTGTCTGGGGCAGCACCAAACCGCTGCAAGACATTCTCGGACGACTCAGTGAAGGTCATGACGACGGAGGCAACCTGACCGGCATGCTCGCCTCGCATCCGGGTACGAAAGAGCGAATCCAAAACCTGAAAAAACTCGAGCACACGCCATAATTTTTTTGTGCGGACCGGTTAGAATTCTGGCATGACCATGCGCAAAAGCACCCTCGAGTTTTTGCTGTACGACGTTCTCAATGTCGAAGACCTGACGGCGCGTCCGAAGTACGCGATGCACTCACGCGAAACCTTTGACGCGATGTTCGAGGTCGCCCAAGAGATCGCCACGAAAGAACTCAAGCCGCACCATCGCAAATCGGACCTCGAGGAACCGCACGTGGTCGATGGTCATGTCGTGACGATTCCCGAAATCAAACGCGCCCTCGAGATCATGGCCGAGGCCGGATTCTTTTCCGCGACCGCGCCGGAATCGCACGGCGGTTTGCAATTGCCGGAAGTGATTTACACCGCGACGCACGCCGTCTTCTCGGCCAGCAATCCGGCGACGACCTCGTACATGTTCTTGACCGTCGGTGCGGGCAATTTGATCCGCAGCTTCGGCACGCCAGAACAACAGGCGCGTTACCTCGCCCCAATGCTCGAGGGTCACTGGTTCGGCACGATGGCGCTTTCCGAACCGCACGCTGGCTCGAGCCTGGCCGAGATTCTGACGCGGGCCACGCCGTTGGATGATGGTTCATTTCGGATTACCGGCAGCAAAATGTGGATCTCTGGTGGCGATCACGAGTTGAGCGAAAACATTGTGCACATGGTTCTGGCAAAACTGCCCGATGCTCCGCCCGGTGTCAAAGGCATCAGCCTGTTCATCGTGCCGAAAAAGAGAATCACGACCCAGGCTGACGGCTCACACGGCCTCGAGATGAACGATGTGGCGCTCGCCGGATTGAATCACAAGCTCGGCGCTCGAGGCACCACCAACGCCCTCCTGTCCTTCGGTGAGGGCAACGATTGCCGTGGCGAGTTGGTCGGCGAACCACACAAGGGTTTGGCGTACATGTTCCAGATGATGAACGAGGCACGAATCAGTGTCGGCTTGGGCGCGGCCAGTCTCGCGCAGGCCGGATTCGAGTACAGCCTCAATTACGCTCGAGAACGTCGCCAAGGTCGCAGCATCAGCGCGGGCTCGAGCCATGAACCGGTGCGAATCATTGAGCACAGCGATGTCAAACGCATGTTGTTGGCACAAAAATCGTTGGCGC
>JAYURE010000300.1:0-1879 GCA_043756345.1 Deinococcales bacterium
CTTTCGTCTATTAGCATGGCTTTTTCGTGATGAAATTCTGCTTCTTTCAAAAAGCCAAGATTAAAAAAAGCGTAGGCTAAATTTAGGTGAGACCATGAAAGTAGCATCAAAGAATCACGAATAGAATCGAGCATGGGATTGATTTCCTTACCTTCTCCGAAAAATTCTTCTGCGGCTGCGAGTCCTTTTTTGGAATGTTCTAAGGAATTGGCAAGACCATCTTTGTAAAGTGCACCTCCCTCTGGGGTCAAAACATGACCGACGACCTCAGAGAATTTCATCTCAGCCAGGGCAAGCAGATCTTTTCGATTTGCTGTTTTTGCAAGATCAATTGCTTGTTCCGCAAATTCTAAGACTTCGGATGTTGAATACAACTCTAGGGAGGTCTCTTCACAAATGTTGATGAGGACCGCGCATCTGGTTTCAATCGTTCCATACACTCGAAACTGCTCGAGATACTCGTCTGTAACCACACGTGCCTGAGCCCGATTCACAGACCATATATAATTGGCTCGAAGCTTTTCATAAAGCCGTGCTATTTCAGTCACACTGAGCACGAATCGTTCGCCAAATCGTTCTGACGATTTGAGATGGTATTCGCGCAGTCTCTCTAGATGCGCGATGCCTTCGGGTAACGCCCAGACTTCTCGCGTATCTCGCACTGCTTCAAAACTGTAACGGACGATGCGCTCGTGATCTCCAGCAGCAAAAGCATGTTTGACTAAATCTGCCGCAGGAACACTTCCGCCCTCAAACGCATCCAGCACCCTCGAGTGAAGCAATGGTTTCGCCGCCTTCGGAACACCCTCATAACTCGCTTCAAAAATCAAATCGTGTGTGAACCGGTTCGCCAGCACAATCCCCATCCCCTCGAGTTCTTCACTCGCCTCCGCCAGCACTAACTGGTCCGCCTCCAAAACTTTCGCGGCCCGCTCGAGCGTGTACTCTTGGCCCATCACGGCAGCAACCCGCACCAAGTCTTTGGCAGGTTTGGACAGGCGGTCCAATCGGCGTTCAATCACCTGTTTGACCTTCGATGACTTCGGTAAACGGTTCTCACTGCGCATCGTCTCGAGGTCAATTGCCGTCCATTGTTCACCGTGTTGCGATTCCGTCAATGACTTCACAGTTTCGAGAACGAACAACGGATTACCACCCGTGAATTGCTCGAGCGTGCGCGAAATGCCCGCCAGGTCTTCAGGCTGAATGTTGATCGTCAACCCTTGCAGCAACGCCTCGAGCGCACCGGCAGACAACGGTTCGAGTTCGATTAGCACGCCCTCACCGGCAATCAAGGTTTGTTTCAAATCCGCCTCGAGTTCTGCTGGTAATTCGTTTTTGCGGTAGCCGTACAGAATTCGCAGTTGCGCTCGGGCATCCGGGTCCAATTGTTCGAGCACAAACCGTGTGGCTTCACTGCTCGAGGTGTCGGTGAATTGCGCGTCGTCGTACAGGAGCGCGGTCAGGTTTTCGTTGGCTTGGATCACGCTTTGGAACGTTTCGACAATCGCTTGAAAGAACCGCAGTTTGCCCTGTTCGGATTGGATCGGTGCGGGCGCTTCGCCACATTCGGGCAGGATGCGGGCGAGTTCTGTGTTCACCCACGGCTCGAGCGTTACGGTTTGGGATTTCAAGAGGGCTCGCAAATGTCGGGCGAGGCTGGCGTAAGGCACGCCCGCGTCTCCGGGTCGGTTCTCGAGCGCGACGAAGGCTTGTTTGGTGCGCATGAATTCTTGCATCAGGCGTGATTTGCCCGATCCGGGTTCGCCCGCCACGAACGCGATCAGGCCGTCGTTCCAAGCATCCTCGAGCATCATCCATTCGCGTTCTCGGCCCACGAATGGCGCGGTCATTCCAGCTTGAGGTTTGCCCGCTTTGC
>JAYURE010000301.1:0-5074 GCA_043756345.1 Deinococcales bacterium
TGGTGATCGTCAACAATGTTTTGATCAATGCTGAGACGATCACTCGAGGTGCGCGAACGTTCACCGGCATTCCTGATTACACCAATCTGCCTTGGGTGATGGGTTGGCTGGTCGTGACCCTCGTGGTGCTCTCGAGGTTGGCGTATTCCCCGTTTGGACGCTCTATGCGTGCAACCCGCGAGGATGGCATCGCGGCGCAAGGTGTTGGCATTCACGTTCTGCCGACGCGCCTGATTGCCTTCACGGTCGGTGCGTTTTTCGCCGGTGTCGGCGGCGCGTTGTACGGGCATTACCTCGTTTCGTTTTCACCGACCACATTTTTCTTTGCGATGATGGTCACGCAGTTAACCATGCTGGTGCTTGGTGGTCAGGCGAGCTTGACCGGCGCAAGCTTGGGCGTGGTCATCGTCACCATCCTCTCCGAACTCTTGCGCAACCTCGAGCGTGGATTCAATTTGGGCTTCGTGAAACTGCCCGCCGTGTTCGGCGCGTCACAAATTGCGTTGGGTCTGATTTTTATTCTGGTGATGGTCTTCCGTCCGCAAGGACTTTTTGGAGACAACGAGATTACACTGGTCTCGAGCGGGTCGAGCACATCATCTGGTGATCGGCTCAAGAAGGAGGGCGTATGAAGGGGAAACTGGCATTACTCGGTCTGGGCATCGCAACGTTGGGAGTCGTTTCAAGTCTCGCGCAAGGAGGCGATCCGATCAAAATCGGTAACGCTTACAACCTCACCGGTGGCATGAGTTCGCTGGATGTGCCCGCCAGCAACGGTGCGAAACTCGCCGCAAAAGAAATCAACGCGGCAGGTGGCGTGCTTGGACGGCAACTCGAGTTGGTGGAATACGACGGCAAGACGGACCCGGCAACCATCACGAATATCGCCAGTCAATTGATCGACAGCGATAAGGTCGTGGCGATTGGTGGGTTCACCGATTCGGACAGTGCGTTGGCGCTCGGGCCAATCGCGCAGAAGGCTGGAATTCCGTTCGTCACGGCAGGTGCGACCTCGCCATTGTTGCCATCGCAGATCGGTGATTACATGTTCCTCGCGCCGTTCGGGGACAACGTGCAGGCAGCAGTTGGCGCGGAATTTTCCTTGAAGAACTTGAAGGCGAAAACCAGTTACCTGCTGATCGACAAAGGCAGCGAGTACACGGTCTTGTTGGGCAAGTTCTTCAAGGATGCTTACGTCAAAGGTGGCGGCAAGATCACGCTCGAGGATTCGTACAAGACCGGTGACAAGAGCTTCGCGGCGCAAATCACGAAGTTGAAAGCGCTGAAAACGAAACCCGCAATGCTGTTCGTTTCAGCCTTGCCGGATGACATCGGCACGTTGGTCAAGCAGATGCGGCAAGCGGGCATCAATCAACCAATTGTCGGTGGCGACGGTTACGACACGCCGTTGCTGCTCGAGGTTGGTGGCGCTGCCGCGAACAACGTTTACTTCACCACGCACGCGCTGATCGACGAAAAAGGTGGCAGCCCCGCCGTCAAGAAATTCATCGCGGGTTACAAGAAAGAATTCGGCAAGTTGCCAGACAATGCGTTCGCGGCGCTCGGCTATGACACGGTCTACTTGATTGCGGATGCGATCAAACGGGCCGGTGCCACCGATGGTAAGAAAATCCGTGATGCGCTCGCAGCGACCAAGGGCTTCAAAACCGTGACTGGGACGATCACGTATGCGCCGGGTGTACGTGTGCCAGCCAAGGGCGTGACCGTGATCGGTGTTAAGAACAAGGCTTTGTTCTTGGCCGCCGAGATGGTGCCAACTTACGTTCCAAAGCCGTAACGCTCGAGCCTGAAATTTTTCGTAGGGGCGAAGCATGCTTCGCCCTTGCATCCAAAATACGAGAAGCATTTTTCCGAACCTCGAGTCAGAATTTCCGGGCTCAATCTCGAGCATCACATTCAGGGGGATCACATGGGATTGTGGGATGTTTACAACCAGCATTTAAAACACGCGACCTTCACGGATTTAACGCATGAGTTCTTTCCGGGTCAACCAAAATTTCCGGCCTTGCCGGATCAGACGCTCGAGAATTTCTTGAAACTTTCGGATGGCATGTTGTTCGAGATTCATCAGTATGGTTTTGTTGGGCAGTGGGGCACGCATGTCGATCCGCCGTTGCACATGCACGCGGGTGGACGCACGGTGGCGCAACTCGAGGTCAAGGAAATGTTGCTGCCGTTGTGCGTGATCAATTGCGCACCGCAGTCGGCGGCTGACGCGGATTATTTGATTTCGCTCGAGGATGTTCACGCTTGGGAGGGCAGGAACGGCATGATCCCTGCGGGTTCGTTCGTGGCGATGCGTTCTGATTGGGGTCACAAATGGCCGAGTCAGGACGCGATGCTGAACCGTGATACGAACGGCGTGCAGCACTTTCCGGGCTGGTCGATGACGGTGCTCGAGTTCTTGTTTTCCGAACGTAATGTGACTGCGGTTGGTCATGAAACCAGCGACACCGATGGTGGCGTGGCCTGCTCGCAGGCGGACAGCAATTGGGCTTGCGAGAGTTACATCCTGGGGCGTGACCGTTGGCAGCTCGAGTTTCTGACCAACCTCGATAAAGTTCCAGAATCCGGCGCATTGCTGATGGCTTCCTGGCCACGTCCAAAAGGCGGTTCTGGTTTTCCCGCTCGAGCCGTCGCGATTCATCAACCCTAACACCGTAGGGGCGAGGCTTGCCTCGCCCGCCTTGAGGCACCCATGACTGAACAAGAAATCCTCAAACTCGCGCCGTTGCAAACCCGTTTTGTCTGGGTGGACAACGCGGGCATCTCGCGTGGCAAGAGCGCATTTCGTGGTGTGCTCGAGGGTGCGTTGCGCAATGGTGTCGGCATGACGGTGGGGCAGCAGGCGTTGCCGATGATGTTTGATGCGGTGATTCCCGAGACTGGTTTGGGTGCGGTTGGCGAGGTGCGTTTGCGCGGTGATCTCGAGTCGTTCGCGTTGCTGCCGTTCGCGCCGGGTCATGCGATGGTTGCGTGTGACATGGTGGAACTCTCGGGCAAGCCGTGGGCGCATTGTCCTCGAGATTTTTTGAAGCGTCAGTTGGCTCGAGCGAGTGCGTTGGGTTTGGAGGTTTTCTCGAGTTTCGAGAACGAATTTTTCTTGTTCAATAGCGACGGTTCGCCGTTGGATTCCAGCAATTACGCGACGCTCGATGCGTTTGAAAATGCTCGGGTCGTGATTGATGACATGCTCGAGGCGTTGGATGCGGTGGGCCTCGAGCCGGAAATGTACTACCCGGAATCGGGCACGGGGCAGCAGGAGATTTCGATTGCTCCGGCGAAGGGCTTGGCGGGTGCGGATCGGCAAGTTTTGTTTAAGACGATCATCAAGGGGATCGCGGTCAAGCATGGATTGCGGGCATCCTTTGCGGCGAAACCGATTCCGACGAGCACCGGTTCTGGTTGCCATTTGCATTTGTCGCTTTGGCGCGATGGCGTGAATGCCTTTTTTGATCCAGTCGATCCGATCAAACTTTCAGCGCTCGCGTATCAATCGATTGCGGGTGTCCTCGAGCATCTGCCCGCGTTGTGTGCCGTGACCGTCCCGAGCGTAAATTCGTACCGGCGGTTGCAACCTGGTTGGTGGGCGGGCGCTTTCGCCTGTTACGGCCTCGACAACCGCGAGGCGAGCGTGCGCGTGCTCAGTTCGCATTTGCTGCCGGGATCGGGTGGCTCGAGCACGAATTTTGAGTTGAAGACCTGCGATGCGAGTTCCAATCCGTACTTGGCGCTCGGTGTGACGCTCGCTGCGGCGTTGGATGGGATTGAACGAGGATTGTCTCCAGGCAAGCCGCTCGAGACGGCTCCTGGTGCATTGAGCGACGAGGAACGCGCCAGTCGAAAGATCACTGCCTTGCCCTCGGGCCTCGGTCAAGCCGTCAAAAATCTCGAGTCGAATCGGGTTCTGCTCGATGCGCTCGGCCCAGAACTCGCGCAGTCCTTCATCGCCATTCGCGAAGCCGAACACACCTATTTCCTCGAGCATCCCGAAGAAGAAATCGAACGCCACAAATTCGTGTATTGAGAAAGCAGCGATGAGCAATGAGCAGTGAACAATGAGCAGTGAACAATGAGACAAATCTCGAGCCTTTGATTTTACTTTCCTCTTTCCTCTTTTCACTTTTTACTTTTCACTTTTCACTGATCTTCTGGAGCCTTATGAACCTCGATCACATTGCGATCCTTGACCATCACGCGCATCTTTTCTTTCGGGAGGACGTTTGGCGCAGCACGCCGCTCGAGGCGTATTTGTCCGAGGCTTACGATCCGGTCATGCTCGAGAAGTTCGTGCCGGACACGGTGACAGCGCGGCGCGGCGTGCGTGAACTGGCCGATTTTTATGGTTGCGAACCGATTCGTGATGAGGTTTTGAAATCTCGAGCGCGTTGGAATCTCGCGGACCTGGCCAAAAAAATGTTTGCGCAATCCAACATTTCTCAAGTCCTGATCGATGATGGTGTCTGGCCCGAAGCGATGATCTCACTGCCGGAATTCTCGAGCATGACGGGCGTGCCGGTGCGTCGCGTCTTGCGCTGCGAATTCGAGTTGGCGAAATTGGTCGAATCATCCTCGAGCGTTACTGATTTGTTTGATCGTTTCGAGCGTTTGCTGCGCGAGGTCGCACCAAGTTTGATTGGCCTCAAAAGCATCATCGCCTACCGAACCGGTTTGGACATTGGACATCACAGTGCCCACGATCTCGAGCTTGCGTTCACGGCTTTGAAACGCGATCTTGAGCCTGGGAAAACGCCACGCATCAACAATAAATCCCTGCTTGACGAAATGCTTTGGACCGCATTGCGTGTCGCTCGAGACACGAATCTTCCAATGCAGTTTCACACCGGGTACGGCGATCCCGATTTGGATTTGCGGCTTGCAAACCCGTTGCATTTGCGCCCGATTTTTGAATCTCGAGACTTGGCTGGCCTCAAAGTCGTGATGCTGCACTGCTACCCATTCATCAAAGAGGCTGGGTATCTCGCCAGCGTCTATCCGGGCGCGTTCATGGATTTGGGCCTAACGATTCCGTACATGAGCACGCACGCGATGC
>JAYURE010000302.1:0-5072 GCA_043756345.1 Deinococcales bacterium
TGCGGTGTGTACGTCACGCTCAAATTCAGCAGTGAACGTTCAACGGTGGTCAAAGGCAGCGAGTTCCTGGCCTTCGCCGCGCCCGCAAGCGATGTCAAAACCGCGCTCGAGTTTTTGCAGGGCATTCGCAACCGTTACCCGGACGCGACGCACGTTTGCTGGGCGTACAAGATTTTTGACCAGTACCGTTTTTCCGACGATGGCGAACCGGGCGGCACGGCGGGCGCTCCAATCTTTCGGGCGCTCGAGGGCAGCGGTCTCGAGTGTGTGGTCGTGGCGGTCGTGCGGTATTACGGCGGTGTGAATCTTGGCGCGGGCGGATTGGTGCGGGCCTACGGTGGCACGGCGAGCGAGGCGTTGCGCATCGCCGAAAGGCTCGAGGTACACCCGAGAATTCGTGTCAGCGTGCAAGTCAGCTTTGAGCAGATGAACGCCTTGTACAAATTGCTCGAGGATTTCGACACGACCGGACGCGAGGATGAATTTACCGATCAAGGTTTGCGTGTGCAATTTGATGCACTCGAGACTGAGGTCGAACCGTTGCGAATTGCCGTGCGTGATGCGACCCGAGGGCAAGGCATGGTCAGCACGGATTGACTCGAGATGTACTCACCGGTTGAATTGCTCGAGAGCAAAAAGTGTGTCCCAAACGCCTATTTAACACACGTTCCTCTCAGGTATCGTTCACACCCAGCAAATCAGCCGTGCGCAGAATGATCGGTGAACCCAACGTGCCCCCGGAGGCAAGATGAAAAGACTGTGGTTACTGACCGCCGTGATTGCCAGCACCTGCGCTGCCGCGAACCCAAACGCGAACCCGAGCACCAAAATCGAATTCGGCTTTGGAACAGAGACGATTGCTTCGATGCTCAAAGTGGCGGCCTTGCCTGTGGGTGGAATCGATGTGGTTGGTCCGAATACGTTCACGGCATTTCAGGGAAGCTCGAGCCCGGAGGTCAAACTTGATTTGATTGCGGTGAACACCCCGGCCTTCAAGAACATCTGGCTCGTCAGGGGGCTTAAACCTTTGGCGCAACCGTACCTTTCGCAACTCTCGGCGAGCAACACCAGTGCAATCAACAAGGACGATGTGATGCTCGTGCAATTCTGGGCGCGAAGCATGGACAGCAGACCGACCCAGACCGAATTTGTTTTCGAGTTGAACACCGACCCGTATGACAAAACCGTGAATGTCGCGGTCAACCTGACCCCGTCATGGGTCCTGTACAGCACGTCGTTCAAGGCGGGGCGTGATTTCGCGGTCGGTACGGCGAACGTAACGTTCCGTTTGGGGTACAACAATCAGGCGTTCGAGTTGGGCGGTGTGGTTTTAAAAAATTACGCCAAGACGCAAACGCTCGAGACATTGCTATTTTCGGGCTTTACGTATGCTGGACGCGAGGCGAGTGCATCCTGGCGGGTGGCGGCGGATGCGCGAATCGATTCAATTCGCAAATCAGATTTGCGTGTCAAAGTGGTCAATGCGAACGGTCAGGTTGTGCCGAATGCGAGTGTGAAACTCGAGATGCAACGTCATGCCTTCAAGTTCGGCAGTGCGGTGCTGGCCACCGGTTTGCTCGAGAACACTCCTGACACCATCAAGTACCGAAAAACAATTCTGGAATTGTTCAACCATGTCGTGCTCGAGAGTGATTTAAAATGGCCAGACTGGGAAGAGTACGGTCGCGTTCCGGCACTCGCGGCGCTCAAGTACTTCAAGGCGAACGGCTTGACGGCACGTGGGCACAACCTGATCTGGCCGTGCGATAACGATTACTGTTTGCCAACCGATGTGCCCGCGCTGTTCAGCAATCCGACGGCGTTGCGCTCGAGAATTGATCAACATTTGGTTGACATTCTCGGTGCGACCAAAGGCCAATTGACCGATTGGGATGTGATCAACGAACCGAGTGACAACAAGCGCCTGTCCAACGTTTTGGGCGAGGACGAGATGGCGGCGCAACTCCGGCGTGCCAAAGTGCTCGATCCGGTAACAAAAATGTATTTGAACGACGCGAACAACCTTGGCGAAGGCAGATCAGATGTCGAATACAAACGCATCATCGCCCGAATGATCGCATTGGGTGCGCCACTCGAGGGGATTGGGCTGCAAGGACATTTTGGGTATCAACTGACACCACCGGCAGAGTTGTTTACACGACTGACTGGTTTTGGTCAATTCGGTTTACCACTCGCGATTACCGAATTCGATGTCAACATGTTCAACGAACAACTCCAAGCCGAATACCTGAGAGACTTTTTAACCGTTGCCTTCTCGAGCCCGAAGGTGGACAGCTTTCTGATGTGGGGTTTCTGGGAACCCAAGCACTGGATTCCGAACGCCGCGTTGTACCGCAAGGATTGGAGCATCAAACCGAACGGGCAGGCGTACAAGGATTTGGTTCTCAAACGCTGGTGGACGAATGTCACGGGGCTGAGTAACGCCAGTGGTCAGTATGGGACTCGAGGATTTCTGGGCAATTACAAAGTGACGGCAACGCTTGGGAAAAAGACAGTCACGCGAGTTGTGACGCTCGGAAAAAACAGTGCTGAGTTCGTGGTCACGCTGCCGTAAAATCCGAAGCGTTTTCGTAATTCCTCGGGCATCTCGACCTGATCGGACGCGAGGATCGACTCGCCATCTCGAATGCACTCATGGTATTCCAAAATGCTCGAGACTGAGAAATATAACGTGAAACACAGGTATTTCTCAGTTGTCATTCACGCTTAACAAATCAGCGACCGACAGAATACGAATACCGTTCAAGATTCCCCCGGAGGCCGCATGAAAAGATTTTTGTTGATCATAGCCATGACTGCCAGTGCTTGCGCTGGTGTCAACCCCGATGTGGACACAGACAGCCAGATGCTCAAAGCGGCGGCCTTGCCTGCCGGTGGGGTCAATGTGCTCGGCCCGAACACGTTCACGGCATTTCAAGGAAGCTCGAGCCCTGAAGTCAAAATCGATTTCATCACCACCACCGGTTCCATCTTTCCGAAAATGTGGCGCATCACTGGTTTGCAACCGTTGGCCAACCCGTACTCGGTGCAACTGACAGCATCCAACACTGTAGCCATCAAAAAGGACGATGTGCTGCTGGTGCAATTCTGGGCGCGAAGCACCTCGAGCAAAGCGGCCCAGACCGAATTCGTGTTCGAGTTGAACGCCGAACCTTACGGCAAATCTGCGAGCGCCGGGATCAACTTGGTTTCATCTTGGACGTTGTACAGCCTGCCGTTCAAGGCGCTTCGTGATTATTCAATCGGTAGCGCCGGGGCACGTTTCCGGTTGGGCTACAATAATCAGGCGTTCGAGTTGGGTGGCGTGGTCCTGAAGAATTATGCCAAAACACAAACTGTTAAATCGTTGCCATTCTCGGGATTTTCTTACGTTGGACGTGAAGCGACCGCCGCGTGGCGCACAGCGGCAGATGCTCGAATCAATCAGCTTCGCAAGGCCGATTTGCGAGTCAAAGTCATCAATGCGAGCGGACAGGTTGTTCCGAACGCAACGGTCAAACTCGAGATGCAACGCCATGCGTTTCGCTTTGGTACGGCGGTCGATGCCGAAAAACTTTTGATGAACAATACCGATGGCGCAAAGTACAAGAAAACGATCCTCGAGTTGTTCAACCATGCGGTGCTCGAGAATGATCTGAAATGGCCGAATTGGGAAACGTACTCTCGCGCTCGGGCGCTTCAGGCATTGCAGTATTTCAAGGCCAACAAGATCACGGTGCGTGGTCACAACCTGATCTGGCCGTGCTTGGATTATTGCTTGCCAAACGACGTGCCAGGACTGTTCAGCAATCCAAGCGCGTTGCGACTGAGGATCGATTCGCATCTCGTGGAGATTCTCGGGGCGACCAAAGGCCAATTGACCGAATGGGATGTGATCAACGAACCGAGCGCCAACAAAAACCTCTCGAACGTGCTCGGCGAGGACGAGATGGTGGCGCAACTTAAACGGGTCAAGCAACTCGAACCATCAGCGAAACTGTTCATGAACGATTACGGCAACCTCGGCGAAGGCGATTTGGATGTCGAATTCAAACGCATCATCGCCCGAATGATCGCGCTTCGTGCGCCGCTCGAGGGCATTGGGTTGCAGGCGCATTTCGGTTTGAAACTCACACCACCGGCAGAATTGCTGACACGATTCGCGGATTTCGGCAAGTTCGGTTTGCCGCTCTCCATCACCGAATTCGATGTCAACACCAGCAACGAACCACTGCAAGCCGATTACTTGCGGGATTTCATGACCGTTGCCTTCTCGAGCCCGAATCTCAACAGCTTCCTGATGTGGGGCTTCTGGGAGGGTCAGCACTGGTTGCCCGACGCCGCCATGTACCGTCAGGATTGGAGCATCAAACCCAACGGGCAGGCGTACAAGGATTTGCTGTTCAAACGCTGGTGGACGAACGCCACGGGTCCAAGCAATGCCGCCGGTCAGTACGGCACTCGAGGCTTCATGGGCAATTACAAAGTGACGGTCACGCTTGGCGCGAAGACAGTGGTGCAAAACGTGGTGCTTTCAAAAACCAGTGGTGAGTTCGTGATTAAACTGCCCTAAAATCTCGAGCCATCAAACTCGGGCCGTCAAACTCGAGCGGGCACATTCAGGGTTTCAGTCGCACGGTTTCAGGACTGGGGCTGGAACCCTGAAACGCTTTTCGGGCAGACTGCGGGCATGAAACAGCAAGACGAACTGATCCTGACCAATCCAGAAGCCGCTCGAGCCTTGCGTGACAGCACGATCTTCCCGCAATTTCTCGAGCCGAAATCCCCAAGTGATGTTGCTAAAAAAACCGGTATGGCCGCGAACCTGGTGCATTATCACGCGAACCGCTTGCTCGAGCTTGGATTGTTGTTCGAGGCGGGCCGTGAGGATGGTCGCGTGTTGTATCAGACGGTGGCACGCACGATCAAACATGCAGACAGTTTGCTCGGCACTGAAATGCGGTCAAACACGATGAACGTGCTTTCTGAAGCATTTTTGAAAGCCTACGAACACTCGAGTCACCTGGCTGGCGATGACAGCACCGAGTTTCACGTCTACGGCATTGCGAAAG
>JAYURE010000303.1:0-5065 GCA_043756345.1 Deinococcales bacterium
CTGGCGGCAGGCGTTTTCTCTGAATCCACCAAGTCCCGCAACGCCGAGGCCACGTACCGCACGGCTCGAGTCCAGTACCGACTGGCCGTGACGTACCTGGCACGAGGTTTGGGTCGCGCCTACCAGCAACCGTGGCGAGGCGCGAAACGCGATCACCCGGACCTTGAACATGCGCGAGGATTGCTCGAGGCCACACTCGGGCGGCTCGCCGGGAAAGTCACAGAACGCGAGGCCGCACTCGAGCTTGACCTGCGCATCGCCTTGAGTCTGGCGTGCCCGGACGCGGCCCAGGCGGTCTCTCAGGCTCGAGCAGCGGTGAGCAACGCCAAACATCCTTACGCCGCGTATCAGGCCCAACTGGTGCTGGCTGAGGCATTGTTGCGGGCGGGCGAGCACGCCAATGCACTCGCCGAAATCAATCGGGCGCACGCGACCGCCCGACGTGCCGCCAGAATTTCGGGCCATGATTCCCTGAACGATCCGGGATTACGGGCATTCTCGATTTCCTTGGAGGCGCACGCCCTGCTGCCGACCGATCCCGAGATGGCGCACGACCTGATTCGGTCCTCGCTCGAGGAGGCTGACTTGCTGGCGTTCAGGGCGGGATTGGCGGCGGATTTCGTCGAGACTTTGCAGCGGCACGATCTGGAGTTGCCGGACTGGTGTTCAGCATTGGCACTCGAGTCACCTGAAATACTCGAGCTTTTAAGGCCGACAGACCGGGCACGATTGCGGCACCGTTGATCCAGGTGGTGTACCCGAATGGAGGTACACCAGCCAAGCGGTATCTCGAGGCTCGAGAACCCCCAAATCCGAAAGTTGCGCATCACCTACCTTGAAATGGCAAGCGTTCGCACAGACCGTGCGATCCATTCAGGGAGACAACATGACCCACGTATTTTCGTTCGCCACCGGCGATTCCAAAGACAAAGCGTTGCTCGGCGGGAAAGGCGCGACCCTCTGCGAGATGACGCAGTTGGGATTGCCGGTCCCGGCCGGTTTTGTGATCACCACGCGGGCGTGCCGGGAATTCTCAACGGGAGGCGACGTACCCGTAGGACTCTGGGACGAGGTGCGCCATCACCTCGCACGGCTCGAGCAGGACACCGGCAAGCGCCTCGGTGATTGCGAAAATCCATTGCTGGTCAGCGTGCGTTCCGGCGCACAATGCTCGATGCCCGGCATGATGGACACGATCCTCAACCTCGGTCTGAACGATTTGGCGGTCGAAGGTCTGGCTCGAGCCTCCGGTGATGAACGCTTCGCCTGGGATGCCTACCGCCGCCTGATTCAAATGTACGCCGATGTCGTCATGAACGTGCCGCGCAGCCTGTTTGAACACCGTCTCGAGGCCCTCAAACTCGAACGCGGATTCACCTGTGATTCGGACTTGAATGCGGATGACCTGCGCAACCTCTGCCGAACATTCTTGCGTCTCTACCGCGATCAGACTGGGCAAGAATTCCCGCAAGATCCCTGGGCTCAACTTGAGGGTGCCGTCTTGGCGGTCTTCCGATCCTGGAACAACAAACGCGCCGTGACCTACCGAAACCTGAACGGCATCGCGCACGATTTGGGCACGGCGGTCAATGTTCAGGCGATGGTCTTCGGCAACCTCGGGCAAGATTCTGGAACCGGTGTCGGTTTCACCCGCAATCCAAACACCGGCTCGAGCGAGGTCTTCGGAGAATTCTTGATCAACGCTCAAGGCGAAGATGTCGTTGCCGGAATTCGCACGCCGCAAGCGCTCGCCAGTCTCGAGACGATCCTGCCCAGGGTCTACCAGCAACTCGTGACCTTGACCACCGGGCTCGAGCGTCGCCTGAAAGACATGCAAGATTTCGAGTTCACGGTCGAACGCGGCAGGCTGTTCATGCTGCAAACCCGCAGCGGCAAACGCACGGCTCAGGCCGCCGTGCGCATCGCGGTGGACCTCGCTAATGGGGGCATCATCACTCGCAGCGAGGCGTTGCAACGGATCACAGCGGAAATGCTCGAGCGGGTCTTGCATCCTAGGTTGATCGCAGATCACGGCCATATTTCCTTCGTGCAGGGATTGCCCGCCAGTCCAGGCGCGGCGACCGGTGCGGTCGTCTTCGATGCGGACGAGGCGGCGGAACTCGGCGCAACACAACCCGTGATTCTGGTCACGACCGAAACCAGCCCGGAGGACATTCACGGCATGGCGGTGGCCCAAGGCATCCTGACCGCCCGAGGCGGCATGACCAGTCACGCGGCGGTGGTCGCCCGAGGCATGGGCAAACCCGCCATCGTCGGGGCGGAACGAATTCAAATCGACTTGCAGGCCCGGACGTTAACGGTCGGGAAAACCATCGTTCGGCACCTTGAGACGATCACGCTCGATGGCTCGAGCGGACAGGTTTTCACCGGAGAAATCCCGACGGTGCTGCCCGAAACCGGTCCCGAATTTCACGAGTTGCTCGGCTGGGCCGACCGTGCCAAACGGCTCGGTGTTCGCGCCAACGCCGACACGCCAGCCGACGCGCAACGCGCCCGCGAGTTCGGGGCGCAAGGCATCGGGTTGTGCCGAACCGAGCACATGTTCTTCGCCGAGGACCGCCTGCCATGCGTGCGCGAAATGATCCTGGCTACATCAAAGCACGAGGAATCACTGGCGCTCGGACGACTGCTCGAGATGCAACGCCAAGACTTCCGCGAGATCCTGCTGAGCATGGATGGATTGCCGGTGACCATCCGGTTGCTCGACCCGCCATTGCATGAATTCCTGCCGAAGCTCGAGGACTTGGCGGTGCGGGTGGCGAACAACCAATCCAAGAACCAGTCCAGCAACTCGAGCAAACTTCAGGCCGAGCACGACCAACGTTTATTGAATCGCGTTCGGGAGATGCACGAACAAAACCCGATGATGGGCTTGCGCGGCATTCGCCTGGGCATCACCAGACCGGCGATCATACAAATGCAGGTTCGCGCCATCGCCCAAGCGACCAGCGAACTGCTCGGGCAGGGCTTCGATCCGAAACCTGAAATCATGATTCCACTGGTCGGCAGTGCCGCCGAGTTCGCTCTGGCACGGGCCATCGTTGAAGAAGTCGTCACCGAAGTGAGCAGTCACGAGGGAGTGCGCCTCGAGATCCCCATAGGCACGATGATCGAACTGCCACGCGCCTGCCTGGTCGCCGCCGAGATCGCCAAGCTCGCCGATTTCTTCAGCTTCGGCACGAACGACTTGACCCAAATGACCTACGGATTCTCACGCGACGATGCGCAAGGGAAATTCATTCCCGAATACCTCGAGCGTCAAGTGCTCGATTTCGATCCGTTCGCCACGATTGACACGCTCGGCGTTGGAGCTTTGGTTCGCATGGCATTCGAGGCGGCACGTCGCGTGAAACCAAGCTTGAAGATCGGGGTCTGTGGCGAGCACGGTGGCGATCCGGCGAGCATCGCGTTTTTCAACGAGGTTGGATTGGATTCCGTTTCGTGCAGCCCGTACCGGCTTCCGGTGGCTCGGCTGGTGGCGGCTCGAGTCATGAACGCGCTCGCCAAAACAGACGTATCGGTTTGAAGAGGCTCGCTTTGACCATCCATATTCGAACCCTGTGAAGTTTGAGTATCGATCCATTATAGCTTGATTGCCCATGAACCAACACCCAACATCGAATCTGGCTTTCCAGCTTTCCATCCGATGCAATCGATGATGTGCTACGATCTCGCCGCGAGGACGATCAATGGTTGGTGCTCTGGCGCATGATCGCCACAAGGAAAGAACCATGACCCCGTTCGAGAACCTCAAAAAACGCATCGCTCGAGTTGTCGCCAGTGACAGCATTGAGGACAAATCGATGTTGCTCGAGGAATCCAAACAGGCCGGTTTCTTTGATGGTTTTGACGAGGTTGAAGTCATGGTTTTGAAGACTGGCCTGAGCGATGTTTGGCGAACCCGGCTCGAAGTTGCCGCCGAGCAACAGGCTCGGGTAAAGGTGTTGCAGGTCCTTTGAAGTTCACCGAACCCATGGTTTCCGAGTGAAGCAGACGACTGCGAATGATACTGGTTGCGGCTGGATTTGATCACAACCAGGAAGCCAGCATCGGTGAGATCACGAAATCTGAATTTTTTTCGTAACCGATCCGTTTCGTGTGGCAAGTCACATGGCAGGTCGGGAGTGGGCCGTGATAACCCAGCCAGTCCCTGGCAGAAATCCCGGACGGCATGACCGAGCGTGAAGCGGACTTCTGGGAACACTACAGGATGGACTCTGGGATGACCGCAGGAAGTTCAGGCTCGAGGGGCAATACTCGAGTGATTTGAGAGTTCCATTGATGGAACAGTTGTAGCGAATTGGGTGAGGATGTAGTTTCTCGAGGTGGAAATTTGAAGAATAGCCTTGAGAGGAAATTACTGAATTTCCTTGAGTTCACACAATTCGTCAAATTAGCATTTTCAGTCTAGTAACTCATAAATATCTCTGAGTTCGTATTTCTTTTCAGTTTTCTTTACAGCCGTAACGCAGACATATTTACCATAAAACGGCCTTACGATATCGTTCATTAATCCCTCTGGGACTTCAACTGGGTGCTGTATTTCTTTTTCATCTATTATTTTTATCGAATTTTTAGATTTAGATGTAGAATTAGCATATTCTAAGAATCCCTTGATCTCAACAATTTCGTTTCCTTTCTTGATATCACTTTTTTCTTCAAGGTGATCAATATTTATCTCTCTTTTCTTAGATAGTATGGGTGTGTGTCTTTCTACATTATTACGAATTGTTGTTATCCCGACTGTTTTAACTTTATCTCCGTCTGGAGCAATTTGTTTTGCAATACCAAGAAAATTAGTAAGGTATGTTCTATCGTTAATAATTTCTGAAAGCTTTTCGAAATCACCAGTATTAATTACCTCTATACATTTTATTGCTTCGTCTATCGCTTTAGCCTCTTGAGTAGTGTCAAACAAGGCACTTTGACTACCAAATCGTAACGTGATTGCATAACTTGCCGCTCTTGGTATTGATAAATAAGATTGCGATAAACCCAGAACACTACTATTAATTTTCCCCTTGTCTCTATACTGAGTACCATT
>JAYURE010000304.1:0-1872 GCA_043756345.1 Deinococcales bacterium
GGGCAAAATGCCAGTTCTCGGGCGCGGCCAAAACCTCGACATCTTTGCCATCACAAATCTGGTGCAGGCTCGAGGTTTCCAAATAATCTTGAATGTACAGGATACAATCGCCGTCGGCCACGGCGTCTCGAGCGTGTGCGCCATTGGTCAGGCGTTCTTCATTTCCGTTGCGCAGGCGAAAAACTTCGCTGGGTTTGCTGGCCCCAGATGGTGTCGGTCTGGAGTAAACGATGCTGCCGTCTTTGGCCCACGTCACACGATCCGGCGAGAGCGGCAATCTGGTCAGCGCTCGAGCTTTGGACACGTCGCCGTCGTCGGAAACGTAGATCGTGCGACCACCGGAGAAGACGAGTTGCCCAGCGTTTGATCCGGTCCGCCAGTCGCTCGAGACGTGCCGACCAAACGCATCTTTCAGGCTCGAGCCACTCGGTAAGTCCATGTTTTTGAAACGCTCGAGGTCCGCTTTGGCCCGGGCCAACTCGAGTTGCGTCCATTGCTCGTACAACGGTTGCAGGCGCGATCCAGTGACGCTTTCCCAGGCGTCCGAGAAATCCCAGGGAATGAATTGCCGTTCGTATGCGTCGATGGCTTTGCGGGCGGTGGGCTCGCCGTATTTCTCGAGCAAGAACTGTACGAAGCCAACGCCATACGTGTACTGGTTGCCGGTCTCGAGATACCGTCCGCTGGAGACCTCACCGTAATTTGGAAATTTGTTGGCAAGCACGGCTTGGGCGCGTTCGGTCAGGACGCTGGCATCACGGCCTCGGCCTCCCGAGGAGAGTTTCGTTTCGGCGTAGGTGGCGAAGCCTTCAACGAACCATGGTGGCGCGATTTTTGCACCCGAGTTGCCTTCACCAATCGCGTTGCCGTTCAGACTGAAATCGCGTTTTTGTTTGGACAGGTGCGCCGAATGCGTGAACTCGTGCGAGATCAGCAATCGCAACCAATCCTGCCATTGCATGCCGAAATCCCCAACCCGAGGAAAGCTCGTGAACAACGTGATGCTCGAGCGTGGGCTGGCAATCGAGAAGCCATTGGTCAGGTCGCCATCGGCATTCAGGACCAGCATCGTGCGACCCGGATCGGCCCCGGCAATGCCGATCACGCTTTCGCGGACGGCTTCGGCGGCGGCTCCGACACGACGGGCATACTTCTCGAGGTTTGGATTCGTGGAGGTCTGTGGGAAGACGACTCGAAAATGCGGGGTTTCGATGACGCTCAATGGCACGCTTGCGAGTGACGTGTTTTGGGCGGAGGCTTGGCCAATCAAGATCAGACCAATCAGGGCGAAGAGGCTGATGCTGCTCGAGAGTAGAAGTTTGAAGTATTGGATCATGAAGCCTCCGGGTGGCCTGTGGGGATGATGCGAGGATTCTGGCACGTGCTCGAGTGGTGCGCGGTCAAACCCTGACTTGAATCACGATTTTGTCTTACGTTAAGAATCTTGTCATTATTAAAGTGGCATTCTGGCTTTCGGACGTATCTGCCTCTCTTCATGGCGATCTCGAGGAGCATCAATGCACACAAAAACCCGCAACACACTTCTGGTTGGCACACTCACCGCAGCATTCCTGGCGGCCTGTAACGCACCCCTCAGCGAACCGGTCACACCGACCGACACTCGAGCCAGCGTTCCCGTGACCGTCACGACCGACGCGGCACAACTCGAGCAGAACGTTCAACGTGGCGGCACGGTCGCATTGCAAGCCATTCCGGGCCGGATTGGAATTCAATCGATCAGCAAACTGAACGTGCAGTACAAATTCGAGAAAGTTGCGCAAGTCTTGCCACCAACCGTCGGCGGTTTCGCGCTTCGCGCCACGCAAGTTCAAGTGCAAGGCTCGAAAGTCTATGTTTCGTACACCCGTGAAG
>JAYURE010000305.1:0-5057 GCA_043756345.1 Deinococcales bacterium
TTGATCACAAATGACATGCAGGCGCGAACCGGATTAAAACCCGTTCGGGCAGCATTTGAGGGATTCGGAATGACTTTTCAAATCACCGTCTGGCAGGAACCACACTTGGCTTTTCACAGCCGTTCACCCGCGCATCTGGCCTGGAGTTTCACCAAAATGGCCCCATGGTTGCTGGCCGGAAATCGCAGCCGGTTCATGCCTTGGCAGGAACAACCGTCAGCCTTGCGTCACGCCTGCACCGGATTGTCGCAGGCATTGGGCACGAACCTCGAGGTTTCTGGACTTGAGCACATTCGAGATGTGCAAAATCAGGGACCGTTCGTGGTTTTGCCATTGCATGAAGGCCATCTGGATTTCGTATCTCTGTTTCAACTGCCGATTCCGCTTCGGTTCGTCGCCCGACTCGAGACGATGCGCTGGCCGGTCATCGGTCCGATCATGCGTGACAGCGGTTCGATTGAGGTTTCCCCCGAGCGTGGCCTATCCAGTTACCGTGCCATGTTGCGGCAGGCCAAACCCATTTTTGATCGTGGTGAAAGCCTGGTGGTTTTTCCGCAAGGTTCGATCTGTGGGCTCGAGATTGAATTTCAACCCGGCGCGTTTCGGCTTGCCAAGCATTACGGTTTACCGATCTTGCCGGTGGTGCTTTCGGGTTCGCACAGCATTTGGGATTTCCCGTTCAACCCGTTCCTGAATGGCCGTGGTCGGGTTTGCATGGAAATCCTCGAGCCGATTCCTGCTGAGGTTGTGGCTACCGATCCTGAGGGTGTGCGTGTCAGTTTGAAACGCCGCATGAAAGCCCGAGCCCTCGAATCCGATTTCGCGCCGCCACGTCGGTACGATCCCGACCGTGACGGCTACTGGGATGGGTACTTGCTCGAGATTGACCCGGATTTTCATGAGTTGTACGAAAAGATTGCAACGCATCGGGAAAAGAATGGGGTGCTGCCGGATGGTCGTTTCAGTGATGGTCGCCAGCCCGGCATTGCCGAAAAAATCTTCAATGGTTTGACTGGAACGCCCGGTTAACATCAGCAAAACACCTCGAGCCAGTCATGAACAGATAGGCCCGAGGTGATGGTTTTGCGATTACTTCAATTTCAGGTCAAAACCCAACTTGGTGACGTAAACCGAAAATTTCGGTTGCGGTGACGATGGCGTTTTGGTCAGGTAATCGTCCAGCACCAAGAACACACCGTCCGCACCGAGGCCCATGGCGACCTTAGCGTTTGAACCTCGAGCATCCGGCGTTGCGTAACCGTTCACACCGGCATCCGCCGTTCGGTTTCCAGTCGCGTCGTAACGGACGGGCCAAGGCACATCGGTATCCTCACTGATCGAATTAAAACCAGTGCCAAACACAAACAATTGTCCACTCGTGTTCAATGCCAAGTCGGTCACGCGGGCAGAGGCAAATTCAGCCCCGAACTCAGTTGAGGCCACGTACCGGGTCCATTGCGTCGCACCGGCAGCTAAAGAAAATTTGACCAGGAAGGCATCGCTCGAGTTTGCTCCGGTACGGCTACGGGCAACTCCGTTCAGGTTGCCGTTCGTTTCGCCACCGACGTAGACAGTATCGCTCGAGGCGGTCACGGTGAGCGCATCGTCATTTTGTGGCGTGGCAATCGTGCGAGTCCAGATTGTGTTGCCGCGTGAATCGAGACGCACCACGAAACCGTTTTTGTTGTTCGCATTCACCACACCCTGATTCGTGCCGACCACAACCGCGCCACCGCTCGCAACTTTCGCAATCTTGGCCGAAAAATCGTTGCCGCTCGAGCCATACAGTTTGGCCCACAAGCGATTACCGCTCGAATCGTGCTTGGTGACAAAGATATCGCACGCGCCACGAATGGTGTTGCCCGCGAAATTCAGGCCGTTGCCGCAAGCGAACCCGGTCAGGTAAATGTTCGTGCCATTGATCGCCATGCCACTCACGCCATCATCGCCCGCGCCACCCAAGACGCGAGACCAAACGATGTCGCCGCTCGAGTTGAACTTGATCAAAAACGCATTCTGATTGCCGGAATTGCTGCCATCGACCCTAGCACCAGCGACGGTTCCAGAGACGTAAATGTTGCCGCTCGGATTAGCAACAACCCCGGCAGGCACGGTCGGACGGTCCTGCGAGTTGAAGCCAGCCGTTTTGAACGTGCCCTGAGCGCTCGAGCCGATCATGCGTTTCCACGTGACAGCGCCAGCCGCATTGAATTTTGTGATCACCAGGTTTTGCTGATGCAGCAACGGACTCAAGTCCGATAAACCGTTAAAGCCATAACTTGAGCCAACCGCAATCACATTGCCGCTCGAGTCACTGGTCAGACCTGCGCCGTACTCGACCTCTTTTGAGTCATTGAAGGCAAATTTCGTGCCGGTCCAGGCGACGGCAGTGGCCTGCAAATTCTGATCAGTCGTCGCTGGCGTGTTATCAACCGCATTAACCTCTTCGGCAACACTCGGATTACCATCGGTCTGGCTCGAGTCGGTGGGTTGCAACGACTGCGGGGCACTGCACGCGGCAAGGCTGAGGGCCAACAAAGCACTGATCACGGACCGTTTCTTCATGGGATTCTCCTTGTTTGGGCGCAACCAAGCTGAGTCTGAACGTTCAAAAATGAGTGCTGCGCTGCAAAAACATGCTACCTCACACCTGAATTGCAAACGTAATGGGCAGCGCACGGTGACACATTCTCGAGCTTCCTGTGTCTGCGAATGCACCATATCCCAGCATTCTTGGGCTACAATTACGTCTTGTGAGCCAGGTTTGCGAGTCAACACCATGAGTAAAGGACGAGTTCTTGCAGCCATGTCAGGCGGGGTGGACTCGAGCGTGACCGCTGCGCTCTTGCGCGATGACGGTTACGAGGTCATCGGCGCGATGATGCGTTTCTGGCCGGATGCGAAACGCACCGATACCTTTGACTCGTGCTGCTCGCCAGATGCGGCCTTTGAAGCGCGTCGCGTGGCCGAGCATTTGGGCCTGCCGTTTTACCTGCTCGATTACCGTGATGTTTTCGAGGAGCACATCATTCAACCGTTCGTCGCCGAGTACGCGGCGGGCCGCACGCCGAACCCTTGTGTGTTGTGCAATTCCAAAGTCAAGTTTGATCATCTGGTGCGCAAAGCCACGATGCTCGGTTGTGATTTTGTGGCGACCGGGCATTACGTGCAACGCTACGACACGCCAAGTGGTCCCGAATTTCATCGGGCGAACGATGTGCGCAAAGACCAAACTTATTTCTTGTGGGGCACGCCACGCGATGCGCTCGAGAAAGTCCTGTTTCCGGTGGGTCATCTCGAAAAGCCCGCCGTGCGCGAACTCGCCCGAGGGTACGGTCTGATCACCGCCGAGAAAGCCGAAAGCCAGGATATTTGCTTTGTGCCCGGAACGATCAAAGAATTTTTGGGCGAACGGTTACAAGCGACCAAAGGCGAAATCGTCGATCTCGAGGGTCGCGTGGTTGGGCAGCACGAGGGCGCTCAGTTTTACACGCTCGGGCAAAAAAAGGGTTTGGGGTTGTTTCAATCGCACCTTGAACGTTTCGTGATCGCGGTCAATGTGGCCAAAAACCAGATTGTGGTTGGCACAAAAACCGATTGCGAATCCAGCACGCTCGAGGCGCGGGGCGTGAATTACATCACCGACCTCGAGAACCTGCCGGAACGGGTCATGGCGATGGTCAGGTATCGCACCGCACCCGCAGCGGCGAAATTGCTGCGGGCGGATGCGAGCAGTTTCACGCTCGAGTTTGACGATCCGCAATTTGCGATCAGTCCAGGGCAGAGTGTTGTGATTTATGACGGGCAGCGGTTGTTGGGTGGCGGCTTTATTCGGGAACAATTGCCTGCGCTCAAAGCGGGTTGAGTTGAGGCTCGAGATTGTCACGCATTTTTCGTTTCCTCGAGCAAATTTTCAGGCAATGTTTTTGCATCTTGCCCACGAATGATCCAACCACCCAGAGTCATTTCAATACTGCCTGATTGCTCGAGGGTTTTCAGTGCGCGGGTGATGCTGGCATGGGCTTTGTTCACCAGTTTTTGCAGTTGGGTTTTTAGCGCGTCTTTTTCTTTCATACGTTCTTCAGGATGGTTCTGCCATTCACGCCATGACCAACGCTCGATATAAGGTTGGAGTGCGACGTTTGCAACGTGCCAGGGATGTGTATCACGGACTTCGGGGAGGTCTTCGTAACGAGGTTCTGGACGTTGTGAGCTTATGTCCAATCCTTGCGGCATGTAGGGTAAACCAGCTTTCGAAAGTAGATACTCCACCGTACTTGCTATACCTACCGCTGGTTTTACAACATCTAATAACCGTTGTATCTCGGGTAATTTTTGCTCTTGCTGATTGAACAGATCCGCCAAGCTGCCTACTGTTGTTGCATACATTGCAGCGTTATATTTGACAATTTCCATTTCATTAATAATTCGACGTGAAGCCGGTTGCACCACAATCTTTTCGGGTGGAAATTGTGGCTCGAGATCATCAAAGTTTGGTTCTGGTTTCGGAGCGGGTGGTTCGGGAAAACCTCGTTCCTTTGCATACTCCAGTACACGTTCAAGCAGTTTTGCAGCATCGTCAAATTTCTTTTGCTGCAATAGTTGTCGCTCGAGAACACTCCAATAGAGGATGTTCCCGGCAGCGTGCCGGTATTGGTAAACCGCACAGAGTAATTCCAGACGCGATTGAAGTCCGTTCTGTTTCAGCAGTTCAAGAATGCGTTGCTGGATGCGACCGATCTTGGTTTTCTTTTGCGGTATCGCCATAAAATGTATTTAACTCCAGACAAAACGTTAAGTCAAGACTGTCAATCGTAAGTCAAAACTCGCCTCGGTAAGTCAGCACTGAGAAGCCGTAAATCCGTTACTTGAAATGTAGGTCGCTCGAGGATTCGCGTCAGTCAAACTTATAGGGCGTATTGCAATAAATGTGTCTATAACAGCGTTGTTAGCTTGCGCCTATTCCCATCAACTGCTATCCTCGTCTTAATGAGAGTGCGAACAAAGATGTCGCTCTCGTAAGGAAGTGATCGCCATGAAAGTCAGAATCGTTATTG
>JAYURE010000306.1:0-1869 GCA_043756345.1 Deinococcales bacterium
CTACTTCGCAGGGGGTGACTTTTGGAGCTTGTCCCATTCTGCGGCTGCACCCCTTGTTCAACTATCGCCAAGCCCAATCTTCACGGAACGCTCGAGCAGGCGTACCGGCGCATGGCATTCAATGTCATGGCGGCCAATGGTGCCGATCACAGCAAGAACTTTTCGTTCATTTTGCGGCGAGGTCAAGCTTGGGCGCTCGCACCAGCGTATGACCTGACGTTCGCGTTCGATCCGGCGAACAAATGGACGCGGCAACACTTAACGGGTGTCAATGGGAAATTCGCAGGCATCACTGTGGACGACATGCTGACCGTAGCGGAACGCTTTGGGATTGGCGGTGCGCCTCGAGTTCTGCGCGAAGTGCGTCAGGCCATGAAGGATTGGCCGGAGTTCGCAGCACAAGCTATCGACGGCCAGACCAGACGCTCCGGCCTGCACGGACCATTCGCAGTCGAGCCATCTGGTATCGTTATTGCCATGATTCAAAAACCACGTCCTTCACGGCTGTTCAGGTGCCACGCATGAGTGCTGACAAGGCACGAAAAGGTGCAATTCGTGCCGCCGACATTCCCGCGAAAGTCCTCGAGGGTTTGAACGCTGGTGCGCTCGAGAGTGTCAACCTGACCGAATGGCTCGCGGTGGACGGTCTGAAATTGCTGACGGTGCTGCTGCCCACTTGGAAGATCAAACGTACCGATGATCTGCTCGAGGTGGCGCGAGAGGCGGCAAGTTTGGGTGTAATGCAACGCACCGAACGTGTGGCCTTGGCACTCGCGGCGGCGAATATCAAACTTGAAATGTTGGCAAAACATCCTTCAGACACGGTGCGTTGCTGGGCGGCCTTCATCGCCATGAACCGTGCGGTCGATTTTGAAACAGCACTCGAGGCGATCAAACCGTTCGCGGCAGATTCGCATTTTGGCGTGCGCGAAATCGCGTGGATGGCTTGGCGACCTCTGCTCGCGTCAAACCTCGAGCATGGCCTCAAAAAACTCGAACCTTGGACGCAAGATACAGATGCGAACGTTCGCCGTTTCGCCAGCGAAGCCAGCCGTCCTCGTGGCGTGTGGTGCGCCCACATTCAGGCGCTCAAGGACCAACCCGAACTGGCGTTGCGAATTCTCGAGCCATTGCGATCCGATCCCAACCGTTACGTGCAAACCAGTGTGGCGAATTGGTTGAACGATGCCAGCAAATCCCAACCGGACTGGGTTGAAGGTTTGTGCGAAGCTTGGCTCGAGGAAAGCCCGACGGTAGAGACGCGCTGGATGGTCAATCACGCTTTGCGCAGTGTCCGAAAAGCCAAGTCCTGAATCGGATTTGATTGATGACCGTTATGCTGCCGCGATTGAAAAACTTTCACCGCATGATCTGTGCTGCAACCTCGAGCAAACCAGTTCCCCAAACATCTGGGCGTTCAAACAACGGATTCCAAGCAAGGCCATCTCGAGCGACGAACGCGCCAAGCATTCCGGTCCGCATCGCGCCTCTGATGTCCCAATCGTGCGCGGCGATCATTCGCAATTCATTGATCGGTGTTTCGAGTGTTCGCGCCGCGTATTCGTAAACCGCAGGGTGCGGCTTTAAGTGTTGCACCGCATCGACGCTGAGCACATGATCGAACAAGCCTCGAATGCCCGCGTTGGTCAATTGCAATTCCACAACCTCGAGCACGTTGTTGGTCAACGCCACCAGCTTGAATCCAGCCGTTCGCAAACGCTCGAGCGCCTCGGTGACTTCAGGGTGTGGCGGCAAACGGCGCATGGTTTCGCGCAACTCGAGCTTGTCATTTTCGTTGATGCTCACGCCACGAATCTGTGCTTGCATCTCGAGCGCGGCGATGCCGTACAAGCCAAAATTTCGGTATTC
>JAYURE010000307.1:0-15056 GCA_043756345.1 Deinococcales bacterium
CCGATGGGACAGCCTTAACTGCACGGCTCGAGAACAACACTGTCTCGTTGGCTTTGAAGGGCTTGAGGATCAATGGTACGGCCCGAGCGAACCTGAACGCGCTGGGTGGCGAGGAACCATTGCGGGCGCTCGAGGCTTTCGATTTGCAACTCGATACGGAACTCCTGAACCCGAATGCCGATCCGGTGATGGGGCCGATTGCGGGCAAAATGCGTTGGGACGCCAAGACCGGGTTTGTCGGCAAACTCGAGGCAGATGGCGAACTGCTCGATTCGGCAGCGCTCGCCAGTTTGGAGGGCCGTTCTGGTCGGCTCGAGGCGGTGTTGAACTGGCGGGATGGAACCTTGCGGGCCGATGTTCCGGGGCGACTCGAACAAAAACTGAATGGCAATGTGCGGCTCGAGCGTTTCGATCTAGGAGCACTCTGGGGCCGACCCGAACGCTTGAGAATTCAGGCCGATGGTCAATTGGCTGGCACGTGGCTGGCTCCGCAGGCAACCATGCGCGGCAAACTCGAGGATTCACGTGATGAACTGACAGCGGCGCTCGAGCTTGGCTACAGCGACGGGCTGGGTTCGCTCAACTTGACGGGACCGCACCTGAGATTGCGCGGCGATTTGGATGGCAAGGGTTGGCGGACAAGCGGTCAGAGCACGCTCTTGCGGCTCGATTCGGGATTGCTGCCCACATCATTCAACCTGCCAGAAGTGCAACTTGGCGTGACCACTTGGCTCGAGGCCGAGCAGGTTTGGGCCGCCGGAACAAATGGTTTGAAGGTTCGAGCCGAGAACCTGCGGGCCGTCGGAACGCTCGAGTCCATCGGTGATTTCGAGTTGGCTGGAACCGCGAACCTGAACGGCAATCGCCTGAGCAGCAAAACCAGTCTGCGGGCACTCGAGGGTGAAGTCTTGTTGGATGGCACGTTCGGATTGGATGGGACTTCACGCCCGAACGAACGAATCAACGTCACGGTTCGTGGCGTCACACTCGAACGGTTCGGTCTGGGTGGAGTGGTGGCGGGCAGCGCAAATCTGACGGGAACACTGAACGATCCGAGCGTCCGAGGCGACCTGCAACTCGAACGCTTCGGGCCTCAAGATCAGGATTGGTGGGCAAATGCAACTGCCAAACTCGAAGGTCGATTGTTCGATCCGAGCCTACGGGCCGATGTGCAGTTGGCAGGAACCGGCACTGGTCGTTCGAGCCTGCGCCTGCGTGACCTCTTCAAGCCCGCACCGGTGATCGCCTGGCAGGGCGTAGCGGGCATCCCGAACCTGAAACTCGAAGGAGAACTGAACGGACCGTGGCCGCTCTTAACCGGGAACGCCACAGTTTCGTTGGCCGGTGTGCCGGAAGCCATCTCGAGTTTGACGCTGAACGCCCGTGCCGGGATGCTGGCCGTCTCGAGTGCGCAATCGAAAACCTTCGATCCGGTGGCGCTCGGTGAGGTTCAACTCGTGCCGGGTCAAAGTTTGGGCGATGTTGGACTGAATGGCAAGCTGCGTCTAAACGCCAAACTCGAGCAATTCGCGGCGGGCGCGAATGGTTCACTCACGGGTGATCTTCTGGTTTCAGGTCAAGCCCTCGAGCCGCAACTGAACTTGACGGCACGCGCCAGCAAGCTCGAAATCAGCGGGTTCAGTACGCCTGATGTGAACCTCAACGCGAATTTCAAAATTGGTTCACCATTGAGCGCCACCGCAACCTATGACGGCGGTGAAGCAAAACTCGAGTTTGGCAAGTTGAGTTTGAATGGCCTAAAAATTCAAGGTTCGGTTTTCGATGCGGTCATTCAGGCTCGAGGGCAAGTCTTGAATGGCTTTGCCTTCGATCCCGATTTGCGTTTCGATGCGGACCTGAACGGCACGCTGGCGGGCAAACTTCGTGGGACGTACTTGCGTGATATTCGTGCGATTGACTTGATTGGCTTGCAACTCGAGGGTGCGGCGTATGGCACAAAACTTGCTGTCGATGCCCGAGCCTCGAGCTTGGATGGTTGGACGGGCGATGCGCAGGTGACAGGACTTCCTGCTTTGGCCCCGAAGATTCCGGGCGCAGCCCCGAGCACAACAGGCTCGAGCACAACAGGCTCGAGCACGACAGCCGTAAACGCGACGAGCACAGCGGCGGCAGCACCAAAAGACTCGTCCTTACCGGGAAGCATCCGCGCCACGCTCGATGGGAAATTCAATGCGCCAACACTGAACGGAACCGGCCTGATCGCCGGGGCTGGCGTGCGTTTGCAGGCGCAACTCAATCCGCTCAGGGCACAGCTTGGGCTCGAGACGGTCGCCGGGCAAACCGTGAATGCGGGCGGCGTTGTCTCACTCGAAGATGGTTCGCTTTCGGGAAAACTCGAGTACGCGCTTGAAAACCTGAAACTGGCCGTGGTCACCTCGGGCAGCCTCGAGCGTCCCGCAGCGAACGTTAACCTGAGCCGCGATCAACTGAGCGCCAACGCCAACCTGAGCCTGAACGCGGGCAAGGTGCGTGGCGATGTGCGCTTGAACGACGGTCAAAACTCTGGCAGCCTGAAACTCGAGAACGACCGTTTGACCGGCAGTGTGCCGTTGCTGAACTTGCAGGCGTTCGGACTCGAGGGGTTCAGCGGACAGGTTGGGCTCGAGACGGATTTGGCCTTAACACCAAGCCTGGCGGGACGCGCCAACCTGGTCTGGAAGAACCTGCGCACCCCGTTTGAAGTGCCCGCGCTCGGGTTTCGCATCGACGGCAGCGGTACAGCCGAGATCGACCCGGAATCCTCGAGCCTGACCTTCAGCAGCGAAGGCACGCCCGGCACGATCTCTGGCGCGTTTTCGTGGCGTGAAACCCAACCGAGCGGTTCGGCCCGTCTGAGCCTGCGTGGACCCGGCGGGCGCGGCGCGATTGTCGGTGAGGTCGCGCTGGCCCGAGGCAACCTGACCGGACGGGCGCAGGCCGCCAACCTTGATCTGAACCTGATGGGCCTGAAAGTTGCAGCGAGTGGCAACATCACTTTGGACGGGCTCGAGTTCAACGCAACCGGACAAGCGCAAGCGCTCGGAGGTCGGATCACGCTTTCAGATTTGGGCGGCAACCTCGAGGAATTTATACCCGGCCTGAGCGCACTTTTGGGCCGCGAGGCCAGCAGCGAAGAGAACGTCGGCTTGCAAGTTCAGGCACGATTGGACGGCGTCAAACTCGAGGAAGTCCCACAATTCAAAGCCGTCCTACCCAACGCCAAAGGGCGCGTCTCGGGCGTGGTTGGGCTTTCGGGCGGGATCGTGACTTTCGGTTTGACCGTGCCACAATTGCACCTGCCGACACAACCCAAAACAGTCAACGAGGCCGACATTACCGACCTGCGCTTGCGCGTCTCTGGAACCGCCGCCGACGGCAACGTCCGTTACCGTGGTGAGTTCGACGGGGCGCAAGGCTTCGAGACTGGCACCAGCGGCGCGAGCACCTTCAATGGCGACCTGACCTCCGGTGTGCTGAGCGGCAAACTCGAGTTGCGACACGCACCGGTCCATGCGCTCTTGGGCAGCATCTTCGGCAAGTTGCCCGGATTGGCATTTGTCACTGGTGCCGCCAAGTACGCTGTACCGCTCGAGAAATTGCCCCAAGGCCGGGTCGAACTGATCGCAGAGAGTTTGGAACTTTCCGGCGGTGGCGACGCGCTGCGCGGCACGCTCGCGGCTGTTTACGACAAGGGTGGCTTGACCCTGAACAAGCTTGCACTGGACGGAGCCGGTTCTTGGCGCGGCGCGGGCCGCTACACGCCAGACGGTGTGGATTTGAAACTGAGTTTTCAAGACACGACCTTCACGCCGGTCCTTGGTTTGATCCCGAACTTGCGCGACCTGAACCCATCGGCAACAGGATCGGTGCAACTCGAGTTCAGTGGTGCATACGAAAAACCGAACGCCGTCTTGCAGGCCAGCAACATTCAGGGCAGCATCGCAGGCATTGATCTGGCGAGTAAGGCCATCAACGGTACGCTCAACGCTGGGGCGCTCGAGTTGGTGGGCATTGTGACCTCCGGCGGTACGGTCGGTGGCAGCCTGAGTGCCACGGCGAACGCCACCGTGACCTCGTACTCGCCAATCAAGATTGAGAACTTGCGGGCCAAAGCGAACGGCTCGTTGACGGTTGCTCCGATTGGCAAACTCGAGAACGTGATCGCCGAAATTGTCGGTGAAAGCGGTGGTTTTGAACTGAAGGCCAAAGGCACCAAAGGTGGTGGACCATTCACGGTTGAGGGGCCGCTCTCGGATCGATTGGACCTGAAATTGAAGGGACAGAATCTCGAAATTTCATTGCCAGATTTTTTCATCAAAGATGGTCTGGTCGATGCTGACCTGCGCATGGTTCAAGATGGCAGCGATTATCGGATCAGTGGTGACATTGCCGCATCACGGATCAATGCGAGCACCAGCATTCCGCGCCCGGGGACAGAGAAACCAGGGCCAGAGAAACCAGGGCCAGAGAAACCGGGCACCGATAAATCAGGGGCAGACAAAGCGGGTGCAGATAAAGTCAAGGCGAGTGAACCTGCGCCGCTCCTCAAACGAATCAAGCTCGACCGTGTGCGCCTGACCGCACCAAAAGGCGTGCGTTTTAGCGAACCGAACCTGAACCTCTCGCTCGAGGCCGGTGGCATCCTGACCATGACCGGCTCGCTCGGCGCACCCGAAATCGCTGGCACACTCGAGGCGCTCGAACGCAGCGACCGTTCACACGGCAGCTTCAACTTTGCCGGTTTCGCCTACAAACTCGAGGAAGGTCGCGCCTCGTTTAATCCGCTCAATGGCGTTTACCCGACGATCACCGCGCAGGGACGCACAAAAGTCAAAATTCAAAACCCACAGCCTGGACAAGCCAAAGAGGTATTGCTCGAGCTTCGCGTGGTGCTGCGCTTCCGCAAGCAACTCTCTGGCGTGCTGATCGATGCGGAAACCACACTGACTCAATTCCGAGCGAACGGCAGCTCCTGCCCGGCCGATCCAAACCCAGATGATCCAGATTGCCGCAGCCAAGCGGAGTTGCTCGGACTGATCGCGCTGGGGAATGGGAACGATTTTAATGATCCGGCCAAACTTGCCTCGGGCATTTCGACTGGTGCCTTAAATCAGCTTTTGAATGCCTTCGTGCTACGCGAATTCTCGAACGCTTTCACCCAAGCGACCGGGATCAGTTTCAACGTCAGCACCAACGCTGCCGAAGCAATTGTTGGACTGTTCGGCACGGAAGACGAACGTAAAAAATTAATCTTGGATTTCAGTGTCGGCGGGTACATCACCCGTGACTTCTATCTCGAGGCATTCCTGGGCACAAGCATCAATAGCAACGGGTTTGCCCTAACCTGGACGAGCGAGGACAACCTCTTTGGCGTGCGCTACTACCAACCAATTCGCATCAGTGCCGCGTCCAGCCCGGAAAGCAACCTCTTCGCGGGTTCCGAGATCCGGCTGAATTACAACCTCTCGAGGAGTGCTTCGATCAACCTTGGCTTGGCGATTGGTGATTCGGAAAACAGCGCGAAATTCAGCATCGGTGGGGCCTGGCGCTTCTGAGTATTGACGGGTCAGAACTGGCATGGATTCTCGAGGATCAAAAGTACAATCGTGCCACACGGGTTAACTCGGCGGCGAAGGAAACACTTCAAGCTCACGGCAGCTCGAGAATCCGAACCTCATACGCGGCAAGCTCGAGGATTTGATCAGTCCCACTCGAAGCCAGTACGGTCACACTGGTAGGTCCGGCCCGTTTGTTGATCAGCAAGACCGATCTTTTGGAGGCGAGCACCTCAAGCGCACTGCTTGAAGATGTGGCCCGAATCAATGGCGTTCCGGGTGGAAAGAATTGTTTGAAACTCTCGTAAACAAAGCCGTTCTTGGAAACGCGCCCACCGTCGAAATTTCGGGTTGAAGAAAACAAAGCCTGGCCATCGCTTGCCGTTGCGAAACCCGCGTCCGGTTGCACCTCTGGCGACCACAAGAACGAAACGCTCAATCCCGCCTCGAGTTTGTGCTTGAGAATCGAGGCGATCATGACCGCCTGAAATTGTTCGCTGCGCAAACCCAAGGGAATCTCGGCCAGGTAGTACTCGGCCATCCAGATCGGTTCGTTGTGATAGCCGCGCAAACTGCGAACCTGACGCACCACATCACCGAACAACGAGGTCAGTTTCAATTGCGCCGCCTCGGAATAGCGCAAAGGATCACCACCGGTTTTGACCGAGCGGTCAATCGTGATGAAATCCGCGCCGAGTTTGTGTTCAAGCCAATACTCGAGCACCTTGCGATTGCGTGGCGTGATCGGATCATCGGTGTACCATTCCTCGGGATAACCGAGTTGCCGGGACGCGCCACTGCCTTCGAGGACCAGGTACGGCCCACCAATTTTGGCATCGGGCCGCACCGCTTTGACAGCCTTCCAGATCTTGTTGTACTGGCGCGTGTACCGCTGTGCATCCCAGGAATTTTCACGCGAATTCCACATGCCTTTGAACTGATTCCAAACCTGAAAAAACTTCACTTTCGGGTAACGCCGCGCCACTTCCGCACTCAGCCGCGCAAAGGCATCCTCGCGGGTCTGCAACGGAGCGAGTTCAATTTTGCTCCAATCGGTGCCAGAACGCCAAGCCGCATCGACCATCCACGTTGGGGCGCAACAGAGCGTGATTACCGGGGTCGAATTTGTCTCGAGCATCAATTGCACACGCTGGTCCAGGCTCGCCCAATCCCAGGTTTTCGGATCGTTCAAATTCGGATCGGGCCAAGGGTTGTCGGCACCAAATCCCATGATGTGCTGATTCTGGTAACTGGTCGCCTGCGCCAGCACCTTACGACCACGCGCCAGGGCCACAGGATCACCGTCTGGGTCGAGGCTGTACTCCATGTGGGTTGCACCGGTCGCCAGGAGGCTCTGACCAATGACCTGATTTGGCTCGAGACGAACCTCGACATTCGCGGCACCCTCACCGGAAATGAAGGCGCAGGTTGAAAGCAGCACACTGAACACCGAAAGCAGCAACGTCCGAGCAGCCATGTACAAGACATGCCAAACCTGATCTGCGAGGGACAACTGACGCTTCACTTCTCTACCTTCACTCCTCTACCTTCACTCCTCGAGATTATGCCTGGTTAAAGTTCACACTACAAATCACGGTTCAGTAAACCCCAGAGCCATTAGAAATGCGTCATGAGAAATGCGTCATGAGAAACGAGCCGTGGAAAATCGGTAGACTTTGCCAGTGAACACGAGCGACTTGCGATACCTCGAGCGGGCCATCGAACTTTCCCGGCAATCCAGAGCGAACGGCAACCATCCGTTCGGCGCACTGCTGGTCTTGGATGATCAGATTGTGCTCGAGTCAGAAAATTCTGTGGGCACCACCGGCGATGCCACCGGCCATGCCGAAACGAACCTGGTGCGATTGGCCAGCACAACATTCTCAAGATCGAACCTCGCCCGAGCCAGCCTGTACTCGAGTTGTGAACCGTGCGCGATGTGCTCCGGCGCGATCTACTGGGCGGGCATTGGACGGCTCGTCTATGCCCTGTCAGAAAACGGGCTGTACGCGATCACCGGCAGCAACCCGGAGAACCCAACCATGCGTCTCCCCTGCCGCGAAGTGCTGGCCCGAGGCCAACGAGAAATTGAAATCCTAGGCCCGGCACTCGAGGATGTCGCAGCCACGGCGCACGAGGGATTCTGGCGGTAACGGCTCGAGGTGCAGTGTCAAGTATGAACTTGTCAAGTGTTCAAATCCTGATTCACAGCAGGTATGATTCCCACACTTGGGATGAAAAAACTTCTTGATTCCTGAGACGATGACATCAAACGAAGCAACTCGAGTTCAAACAAGGACGTTTATTCAGCAGTTTATTCAGCAGTTTATTTCATCCGGGAAACACAGTTGGACCGTTCCAAAGGGGGATGTATGAAGAAACCGTTCGCAAAATACGGCATTGCCGCACTCGCCGCACTCGGATTGGGCCTCAGCCTGAACACCGGTGCTCAGGACGCCAAACTCAAAGCCGCGTTCATTTACATTGGACCACCCGGTGATTACGGTTGGACCTTCGCACACGAACAGGGCCGTCTGGCCGCCGAAAAAGCCACCGGCATCGAAACGATCAAGGTCGAAAGCGTGCCAGAAGCACAGGCCGGTCCGTTCATCGATCAGGTCGTCAAAGATGGTGCGAAAATCGTTTTCACCACCAGCTTCGGTTACATGGACGGCACGCTCGATGCCGCCAAGAAGTACCCAGACGTGATCTTCGCGCACGCCAGCGGTTTCAAACGCGCCCCGAACCTCCTGACGTACTTCGCCGATTTTTACCAGGTCTACTACCTCAACGGCATGATGGCCGGAGCGCTCTCCAAGACCGGCAAACTCGGTTACGTCGGCGCGTTCCCAATCAGCGAGGTCAAACGCCACATCAACGCCTTCGCCTTGGGTGCTCGAGTCACCAACCCAAAAGCGACCGTCAATGTCCGTTGGATCAACGCCTGGTTTGACCCGAACAAGGCCAAAGAAGCTACCGAAGCATTGCTCGCCGAGGGCAACGATGTCTTCGCCTTCACCGAGGACACGCCAACCGTAGTCCAGACCGCCGCCGCCAAAGGCGCTTTGAGCTTCTCGCATTACAGCCCAATGCAAAAATTTGCACCCAAGAACGTCGTCTCCGGGCAACTGGCAGATTGGAGCGGCATTTACATCGACATCATCAAGAAGGTTCAGGCTGGCACGTACACCAGCAAGAACCTCGAGAACGTCGATTACTGGTGGAAACTCGCCGACAAAGGCGTGTTCCTCGGTGGCGAGACCGGTCAACCGATCAACCCGGTTTTCGCGGATCAACTCAAAGCCAAAAAGGTTGGCAGCAGCAACGCCTACGACCTGGTGAACTTGCGATTGCGCCAAATGAGCGCCAAGAAAGCCAGCTTCGATCCGTACAAAGGACCGATCAAGGACCGCAACGGTGTCGTGCGCGTTCCAGCCGGGAAAACCGCAACCATCGGCGAACTGAACAGCATCGAATGGGCCGCACAGGGCGTGGTTGGAGCCTGGCCGAACGAACCCAAGTAAACGAATCTCAAATGCAAATCTCGAGAGCGCCCGAAATTCCGGGCGCTTTTTGCTGACATGTCAGAGCACCGCGAGCATGCCACCATCAACATAGATGATCTGACCATTCACAAAATTGGACGCGCTCGAGCATAAGAACACTGCTGCACCGATCAGTTCTTTTGGATCACCCCAACGACCAGCGGGCGTTCTCGAGCAGACCCAAGCATTGAAGGTTTCGTCATTGACCAGCGGTGCGGTCATCTCGGTCGAAAAATACCCCGGGCCAATGGCATTGATCTGCAAGTTGTCTTTCGCCCAATCTGCACACATCGCTCGGGTCAACATTTTCAGTCCACCCTTCGCTGCGGTGTACGGGCCGGTCGTGGTGCGTCCGAGGTCACTCATCAACGAACAGATATTCACAATCTTGCCGCGTTTACGGGCGATCATGCCCAGCGCAACCGCCCTCGAGACGAGCATCGCACTCGTCAGATTCGTCAAAAGCACCTCGTTCCAAACCTCGAGCGTGACCGATTCGAGTCGCACCCGACGTTGAATTCCGGCATTGTTGATCAGGCCAGAAATCGGACCTCGAGCCTCGAGATCAGCAATCGCGGCATTGACTTCATTCTCGTTCGTGACATCAAAGCGTGAGGTTTCAACCGTGTGCCCATCGCTGCGCAATCGTTCGGCTGCCGCCTCGAGCTTGTCTGGGTCACGCCCATTGAGGATCACATTTGCACCGTGCTGCGCTAGCCCACGTGCAATCTCGAGGCCAATTCCGCCGTTCGATCCGGTGATCAAAATGCGTTGACCTTCCAAGTTGAACAATGTTGAAATCATGATTTGTCCTTCCTGATGCGCTTGCAATTTTCCGAAACTCGAGTTTATGATAGCGCTATCATTCAACAGGTTATCGGGTCGCGTCAAGCGGCCCGGCTTTCAGGATTTCCCATGACCAAAGCCAGCACAACCCAAGCTCAGTTCGAGAACCGTCGCGTGACCATCACCGATGTCGCCAAACTTGCTGGAGTTGGAACCATGACCGTCTCGAGGGCGCTCAACCGTCCAGAGATGGTCTCTGAAACATTGCGCCACAAAATTCTCGAGGTTGTCGAAAGCCTCGGTTACATTCCGAACCGTGTTGCGGGCGGACTCGCCTCTGGTACGGCGAAAGCGATCTGTGTGATCGTGCCAACCTTGAACCATCCCGTCTACGTGCCGTTTCTCGAGGGTCTGTACAACGTCTTACCCAACGAGGGTTATCAGATTTTGCTCGGAACCAGCGACTACCAACTCGAGGGCGAAGAGCGTGTGATCAGCACGTTTTTGGGTTGGCAACCCGACGGCATGATTTTGGCCGGAGTCGATCACAGTCCGCGCACGATGCAAATGCTGGCGCAAGCTCGAACGCCACTGGTTGAGATCATGGATTTGGCTCGAGCACCAATCGACATGAACGTTGGATTCTCGCACGAAAAGGTCGGTGCGGCGGTCGGCGCGTTTTTAGTCGAACGCAAATACAAGCGCATCGCCTATGTTGGCAACAGGCTCGAGCGTGACCTGCGCGGACGGCGGCGTTTGAAAGGATTTGCTCAGTCGCTCAAAAAAGCCGGCCTCCCCGAACCCATGGTGATCGACCGTGACATGCCATCCTCAATTCATGCCGGTGGAATGTTGCTGGCGGATTTACTCGAGCGACACCCGAAAACCCAAGTTGGATTTTTCACCAACGATGATCTCGCCGCCGGAGCGCTTTTCGAATGTCAACGACGAGGAATTCGGGTTCCAGAAGATTTCGCCATCGTCGGATTCAATGATCAAGACATCGCCTCACAAGTCAATCCCGGCCTGACCTCGGTTTCCACACCACGTCTCGAGATGGGCCGTCGGGCGGCAGAAATGCTGCTTGCACGGTTGCGCAATCAATCGATCAAACAAGCTCGAGTCGATGTTGGCTTCAGCATCATCGAACGCGGCAGCACTGTCCGTAAAAAGGGGAAACTGTGACTCTTAAAATCCTGAAAGCTGAAATCCTGATGATCGCCCCAATGATGCCCAGCGTGATGCAAGCAATCGAGGCCGAATACACTGTGCATCGATTGTGGGAATCCGATGATCGACCCGCATTCATTGCGCAAGTTGCGCCGGGTGTGCGGGCAATTGCCACGAACGGATCGGTCGGTGCGGGTGCGGAATTGATCGCTGCACTGCCGAACCTCGAGTTGATCGCCTGTTACGGCGTTGGGGTCGATGCGATTGATCTGATAGGCGCGAAGGCTCGAGGGATTCCTGTCACAACAACGCCGGATGTGCTGACCGCAGACGTGGCAGACATGGCGGTTGCATTGATGCTTGCAAGCTCGAGACGCTTGATTCGTGGCGACCGTTACGTGCGTGACCTCGAGTGGCCCGCCAAAGGTGAGATGCCATTGACACGCCGTGTCAGTGGTCGCCGCGCTGGAATCGTTGGGCTTGGACGGGTCGGCAAGGCACTCGCAAAACGCTTGACTGCCTTCGACATGCAAATCGCTTACACCGACATTGCCGCGCAACCCGAGCAACCATTTTCTTTCGTCTCGAGCCTGAAAGACTTGGCGGCACAGTCTGATTTCTTGATCGTCACCGCCGCTGGAGGATCGGCCTCGCGCAAGATGGTGAATACGGAAGTCCTCGCGGCACTCGGCTCGGATGGAATTCTGATCAACGTTTCTCGAGGTTCAATTGTTGATGAAGATGATCTGGTTGCGGCACTCGAAGCTCGCACGCTCGGCGGTGCGGGATTGGATGTTTTTCAGAACGAACCACACGTGCCAAATGCACTGTTCAAATTTGAGAACGTTGTGCTGATGCCGCACCACTCGAGCGGCACAATTGAATCACGATCCGCAATGGGCACGCTGGTGGTGCAAAACATCAAGGCGCATTTCGCAGGCCAGCCATTACCGACCCCATTCCCATACTGATCAGGAGTCTCGAGGAGAAAAAATGCTTGCCTGTGTGATCCACAAGGAACACGACCTGCGCATCGATGAACTTGAGACGTTGGGTGCCGACTCGCTCGAGCCGAACGAGGTCCGAATTCGATTCGGGGCCGGTGGCATTTGCGGTTCGGATTTGCACTACTACCATCACGGTGGCGTTGGCGATTTTCGATTGCGCGAACCGATGGTGCTCGGGCATGAAGTCGCGGGTGAGGTCGTTGAAATTGGGCGCGATGTGACTCGAGTCAAACCCGGCGATCACGTCGCGGTCGATCCCTCGAGACCCTGCCAGCGTTGCGAGGATTGCTTGGCGGGACGCTCGAACCTCTGTGCGAACATGCGTTTCTTTGGCAGCGCGGCACGATTCCCGCATGTACAAGGTGCGTTCGTCGAATTCTTCAAGGTCGCTGATTTTCAGTGTCATGTCGTCGCGTCCGACGTGCCGTTCCACCTTGCCGCCTGTGCCGAACCATTGTCGGTCGCCTTGCACGCCGTCGCTCGGGCCGGGGCGTTGGTTGGTGCTCGAGTCTTGGTCACGGGTTCTGGACCGATTGGCGCGTTGATCGTTGCCGCCGCAAAACTGGCCGGTGCGAGCCAAATCACCGTCACCGATCTGGTCGATGAACCACTCGAGGTTTCCAGAAAACTCGGTGCGACAGAAGTCTTGAACGTCACAACCCAGGCGGATCGATTGGCAGAACTCGAATCTGGTCGAGGCATGTTCGATGTCAGTATTGAAGCGAGCGGCAATGCGCGAGGACTCGAGACCTGCATCCTGGCGACCCGGCCCGGAGGCCGTGTGGTTCAAGTCGGTTTGATGCCGCCGGGATTGGCGCAAGCTCCGATCAACCGAATCATCACCAAGGAACTCGAGTTCGTTGGAACCTTTCGTTTTCACCGAGAATTTGCTTGGGCGGTCGATGCCATCGCATCTGGTCGAATCAACCTCGAGCCGTTGTTAACAGCACAGTTTGGCTTCAAGGATGCCGTGAATGCTTTCGAGTTGGCCGGTGATCGTCGCCGCGCCATGAAGGTCTCGCTGCGCCTCGAGTAATGTGATTTGACGATCAATTCAGTCTTGCTTTTCTCAAATGATAACGCTATCATTCAGGCAACCAAAACCTATTTCATCCGTTCTTTCCGGCCTGCTCGTGCTGAAATCTCGAGCCGAAATCTCGAGCCGAAATCTCAAGTCATTTTCTGGAGTAAGTCATGCAACCATCGCAACCCATAATGCGGAACGCGCCGCTCAACTCGAGTGCGTCAACACTGTTGCGCTTTGAACGGGTCAGCAAGCAATTCGGTGGCACGTTGGCGGTCGATGATTTAACGCTCGAGGTTCGTGCGGGCGAAGTGCTCGCATTGCTCGGACAGAATGGCGCTGGCAAAAGCACGGTGATCAAAATGCTGGCGGGTGTGCATCCAAGCTCGAGCGGCGAGATTCTTTATCGCTCTTCAAAACTCGAGTCATTCAATGGCAAAGCGCCGATAGCATTTATCCATCAGGATCTCGGGTTGATCGAATGGATGACGGTGGCCGAGAACCTTTCGCTCGGTGTGGGATTTCCGAAACGGCGCGGCCTGATCGATTGGCGCAGCGCGAACACCAAAGCCGTGAACGCGCTCGATGCGGTCGGTGGCGGCATCAGCCCGAGCGCCAGAATTTTCAGCCTGTCACGGACCGAACGGGCCTTGGTTGCGATTGCTCGAGCCCTGGCACAAGAGGTTGAATTGCTGGTGCTGGACGAACCAACCTCGAGCCTGCCCGCCGCCGATGTTGAACGCTTGTTTGCGGTGCTGCGTGGTTTGCGATTGCGTGGCGTTGGTATCATTTACGTTTCGCACCGTTTAGATGAAGTCTTCAAAATCTGTGATCGCATCGCCGTGATGCGCGACGGTCGCCTGGTCAGCCTGTGCGAAACCCACGAGACGAATCCATCCGAACTCGTGACCACGATTGTCGGTCACAAAATTGCCGAGGCATACCCGAAGGCGAAAAATCCAAGTCAGACACAGGCGTTGCTCGAGGTCAAAGGCTTGCGTGTCGCCACGCTCGAGGCGATGGATTTTCGCATCCGACCGGGCGAAGTTCTGGGATTGACTGGACTCAAAGGTGCGGGCCAAGTTGAGATTGGACGTTCACTGTTCGGACTCGAGCCGCAACTTGCGGGACAAATCAGCATTCTCGGAAATTCTGTTTCGACGCATTCACCGCTCGAGTCGATGAAAGCCGGAATCGGTTTTGTCTCCTCGAATCGGCGCGAAGAAAGTTTGGCGATGACGCTTTCGGTGCGAGAAAACTTTTTCATGAACCCTGCCAATCGTGGGCAGGCATTGCACCAAACGATTCAACCGAAACTCGAGAAGTCTGAAGCGAAATCTTGGATTTCACGCTTCAACGTGCGACCACCGGATGCCGAACAAACGCTCGAGACGCTTTCCGGCGGCAATCAGCAAAAAGTCGTCATGGGACGCTGGCTCGAATTTGGCGCAAAACTCTTGATCCTCGAGGAACCAACATTGGGTGTTGATGTCGGATCGAAAGCAGAAATTTACGGCTTTCTGGTCAAGGCGCTCGAGGCTGGCGCGGCGGTATTGCTCATCTCCACCGATCTCGAAGAAATTGCGGGCATCTGCCATCGCGCACTCGTCTTCAACCGTGGTCGTGTCGCCGCCGAACTCGAAGGCTCGAGCCTGAACGTTGCCGAATTGGTTCATGCTGCCGCCGGAGAAGCACCTGCGATTCCACCAAATCAGAACTCGAGTCAAGTGCAAGTGAGAGGTTGAAATGCAATCCCTGAAATCCGATGCCCTCGAGCCAGACCCAAACGAACTGCGCGGCAAATCGCTCGGGTACAAAATTCAACGCCTGATCCCGGTTTACGGCCTTGTCGTGATCACGCTCACGCTGATCGTGCTGTTCTCGATTTTGCTGCCGAACACGTTTCCAACGCAACTCAACCTCGAGAGCATGCTCAAACGCCAATCGATCAACGCACTGATGGCCCTCG
>JAYURE010000308.1:0-5026 GCA_043756345.1 Deinococcales bacterium
CCTCGAAAACTTCAGAGATTGATCGCACGGCAGAGGGCAAAGAAAAGTCGGGTGTCTTCACGGGTGCGTATGCGAAAAATCCTGTGACCGGCGAGAACATTCCGATCTGGATTTCCGATTACGTGATGATCACCTACGGTTCGGGCGCGATCATGGGCGTGCCCTCCGGCGATCAACGCGACTTTGAATTCGCACGAAAGTTCAAGCTCGAGATTCGTGTGGTCGTGCAACCCGAAGGCGTGACACTCGATCCGGCAACGATGACCGAGGCGTATGCAGGCGATGGCATGATGGTCAATTCTGGCAAGTTCAATGGCATGAAATCTGGCAAATACTTGATCGATCCGATCATCGACGAACTTGACAAGATGGGTGTGGCCAAAGCCAAAACGACTTTTCGGTTGCGCGATTGGTTGATCTCGAGGCAGCGGTATTGGGGCACGCCGATCCCGATCATTTACTGCCCAACCTGCGGCGAGCAACCCGTTCCCGAGGATCAATTGCCGGTGCTCTTGCCCGAGAACATCGAGTTCGCCCCATCCGGTCAGAGCCCGTTGAAGGTGCTCGAGGATTGGCGCAAATGCACCTGCCCGAAATGCGATGGGGCCGCCGAGCGTGACACCGACACGATGGATACGTTCGTCGATTCGAGTTGGTATTTTTTCAGGTACTTGGACCCGCGCAACAACGACAGTGCGATCAACGAATCTCGGGTCAAGAATTGGTTGCCCGCAGACATTTATTCGGGCGGGATCGAACACGCGATTTTGCATTTGTTGTACGCACGATTCTGGACGAAGGCCATGCGCGATTTGGGCATGATCGATTTCGGTGAACCGTTCTCGCAATTGCGCAACCAGGGCATCATTTTGGGCGAGGATGGCGAGAAGATGTCGAAGTCTCGAGGCAATGTCGTGGACCCGGACAACCTCGTGGCGGATTACGGTGCAGACGTGGTGCGCATGTATTTGCAGTTCATTGGGCCTTGGGATCAGGGTGGACCGTGGGCTCCGAACGGTGTGAATGGCCTCTCGAATTGGATGGGTCGCGTCTGGACGATTTTCTTGGACGAACCTTACGAATCGAACGAAACGTTTTCGATTGCCGATCTCAAGTTTGCGATTAACAGCGCCTTGAAAAAAGTCACGGAAGACACCGAGAATTTCAAATTCAACACGAGTATCGCAGCGATGATGGAATTGACGAACACCTTGGCCAAGGCTCGACGCTCGAGCGTTTACGGCACTCCAGAATGGAATGAGACGTTGCGGGTCTTGAACTTGATGCTCGCGCCATACGCGCCGCACATGGCCGAGGAACTCTGGGCGCGAACCGGTCACACTTCCAGCATTCACCTCGAGACTTGGCCAAAGTTCGATACGAGCAAAATCGTGCGCAACACGTTCGAGTTGGTCGTGCAGGTTTCCGGCAAGGTGCGCGGCAAGATTGAGGCTCCGGTTGGTGCGAGTCAGGCCGATGTGATCGCGTTGGCTCGAGGGATTCCGAATGTTGCTTCGTTCGTGGATGGCAAAGAGATCACCAAGGAGATTTACGTTCCAGGTAAGCTTTTGAACATTGTTGTCAAAGGTTGAACTTCGAGCAGGCAATCTCGACTCCCTAAAATTTTGTTGAAAAGATGCGTCTCGAGATTTCCGAGGCGCATTGTGTTTTCTTGCTCGAGCCTGGATTAAAAATGAAGTTTGTGCTCCGGCTGGCGAATTGCACGTAATAGGTACGTGATTAGATTGTGCGGGAACTCGAGCCGTTTTGGGATTTCCGATTCGTCCAGAACAGCCAGATCACACCGGCGAATCCGACGAGAGCAAGTGCATCGAAGGCGTAACTCGAGTCTCGTTTGCGACGTTGACGTTCGGCCAGCAATCCGGCGGCGAGCACGCCGAGCGCGTAGTGCGCGAAGAATCCGATGACATTGTAATTCGGCATCCAGTATTTGGCTCCACCAACCAGGCCGTGGTCCCAGCCTCGATTCACACTTTCAGGCACGAGTTCGGTGGTGATGAATTGGTTGACGAGCAAGGTCAGTGCGAGCATTGCAATCCAGAATTTGAAGGCGAATCCGAAGCCTCGAGCCGGGAAGTATTTGAACATCGCGTACATGCCGAGTGGCATCAGGAAGTAGCAGACGACCTCGAATCCGATTGACCAGAGTGGACCGTTGAGTTCTGCTGGGAAGAGCCTCACGTAGTTGAGGGCATTGGTGAAGCTCCAGCCTCCGGTATAAACGCAAGCCCGAGCGCGAAGCTGATCAGCAGACTGAAGTAGAATCCGAACGGCGCGACGACGGGTGTACTCGAGCATATCGGGGAACGATTTTTGCTCGAGGTATCGCCGCCAGAATGGAAGCGAGAGCAACAGGCCGGAGAGGACGAAGAAGGTGCTGACCCCGGCACTGCCTTGCATCAGAAAGGCTTGAATCTCGCGCACCGTTTGGCTTTGGGCATTCATGTCCAGGGGTGGTGCAGAATCACCATCAGGCAGGCGATGGCGCGAAGACCATCGGCTCCGGTCAGGCTCTTCGAATCGGGTTGTGTGCCCGATAATTGCGGGCTCGAGGATTTCCATTTTTTAGCAGGCTCGAGGCCCAACTGGTTTTGGTTTGCGTTGATTCTCCAAGACCGAGGCCCGCCGCGAGTTGCGAGGCGCACAATGCAAAGACGATCAGTGGCGGAAGGCTGGCGATGGCTCGACCCAGCAGCAGTGCACCGTTCTCGCCAGAATTTCCGGCCATGTAGCCGAGCGCCTGCGTGACCAGTTGCACTTCGGATTCGTGCAAGACTGCAAACGCGGCGAGGGTGTTGTTCCAAATGCCAACGAAGACCAGCAGCCCGAGCGTGGCGAGGACCGGCGTAGCAATCGGCAGCACGATGCGGCGAAAAATCCAAAGGTCATTCGCGCCATCGACCCGTGCGGCCTCGAGCATGGATTTGGGCATGGCGGTTTGCAAGTATTGGCGGATCAGGAAGACGCCGAAGGCACTGGCGGCGGGAACCCAGACGGCTCGAGCTTGACCGAACCAGCCGATGGCAGTCATTCCCAAACCGACCGGAATCAGGTTCAGCAAACTTGGGAAAAGCATCACTGCAAGGACAACGCTGTAGAGGGCGTTGCGGCCCCGAAACTCGAGCAGGGCAAAGGCAAATCCGGCGAGGCTCGCGCCGATCTGTGCGCCAATCGTGCCGAAGCTAGCGATGTAAAAACTGTTCCAAAGGTTGCGCCAGAAGTTCGGAACGGCCTCGAGCAAGTTCGCATAATTCATGCCGAGGTTATTTCCGAGATCGAACCAGTTACCGCCGTAGCGGATTGACGAATCTTCCGAGCATCGCGGCGCTGGCGGCGGCCCCGGTGATGAACGGCAAGACCAGCATCGTGCCGAGCTGCCCTTGAAATCGCCGGTAGCAAAGGTTGATCACGAACGCGAGCGGCAAGGCAATGACATGCTGTGGCAGCACGCTCGAGAGCGCCAGCCGCATCTTGCGCCAGAGTGCACCCCAAAAGTACAGGTCGGTGAACGTGTAATAGAAAGCCCACCAGCCGGTGTAACGCATGGTCGAGACTGGACTGCTCGGGTTCCATTCGTGAAAGGCGACAATCAGCGAGAAGATCAGTGGGAAAGCCGCGAACAAGATGAGCAGCGCGAAGAACGGTGCGATAAACCAGTAGCCGCTCGAGGAGCGCAACGGCGAGGTTTTGGCTCGAGGTGGGTAGTTTGATGCTGGAATTCAGACTCATGGGCTCCTCGAGCGGTGGTGCTTGATGGACCTCAGGTTAGTTTGAAAGCGCTTTCTTGTCAATTGAGGAGTGGTCACGCTCCCTCGGTGATGCGCTGCATACGAGACCGGAAAGCAATGCCGGGTAAACTCGACCCGTGAATGCCGGTTACTACCCCGTGATGTTGAATCTTCAAGCCCGCAACGTCTTGTTCATCGGCGGTGGGTGGGAAACCGAAATCAAAATTCGTGGCTTGCTCGAGGCGGGCGCTAAAATTACGTTACTCTCGACAGGTTCGCACCCAGACCTCGAGCCGCTCGAGGACACTGGACAGATCGTTTGGCATCGACGAACGTACCAAACCAGCGATTTGGCTGGTGTCTGGCTGGTGATGTCGCATCCGGTTAACAAACTCGAGAATCACGCGGTCTTTGCCGATTCGGAAGCTCGAGGAATTCTCTGCAATTGTGTCGATGATCCCGAACGTTGTTCGTTGATCTTACCGAGCGTTTTGCGCCGTGGCGATCTGGTGATTTCTGTTTCGACAAGCGGCACTGCTCCGGCGTTGGGTGTGCGCATCAAGCAGCGTTTGGCGCAAATGTACGGCCCGGAGTACGCGGATTTTTTGGCCTTGCTGCGCGAGTTGCGTCCGGGCATCACACATGGATTTGGCAGTTTCGAGACGCGAAAGAAACTCTGGTACGCGCTGATCGATTCTGTGGCGCTCGAGCAATTTCAATCTGGTGATGCGAACTCAGCCCGTGAAACGCTCGAGACGGGCATCGCAGCACGGCGCGAGGCGTGCAGGCTCGAGCGGTGCGCGGATTGCACCGGAAATTGCGCCGCACATTTCAACCTTGAGCCTGGTGTGCCGGCATGAATCCAGGAACGGTCTACATCGTTGGGGCCGGACCCGGCGATCCAGAACTCCTGACCATCAAAGCTGTACGAGCCCTCGAGCGGGCCGATGTGGTCCTCTATGACCGGTTGGTGGGAAAAGAAATCCTCGAGTTGATTCCAGCGAGCACTCAGCGTGTTTACGTTGGCAAAGGACATGGCGATCAGGACTTGGTGCAACCCGAAATCATGACCCAACTCGAGGATTTTGCTCGGCAGGGTTTGAACGTGGTGCGCCTCAAAGGTGGCGATCCATTCGTCTTTGGTCGCGGTGCCGAAGAGTGGGCTTACCTGCGTGCTCGACGGATTCACGTCGAAGTCGTTCCTGGGATCAGTTCGAGTTTGGCCGTGCCTGCATTGGCAGGAATTCCACTGACGTTTCGGGGTGTGGCTCGAGCCT
>JAYURE010000309.1:0-5026 GCA_043756345.1 Deinococcales bacterium
GCCAACCGAGGTGATCGTCACCGCTCAGCCACTCGAGGGCTCGAGCTTCTGGCAATGCAAATCCAACGTACTCGGCCACTTTGTCGCGGAAGGCAGCAATACCCCAAGCCTCAACCAAATACTTCATCCTCGAGAATTTCCGATCATCGCGCCGACCATGATCGCGTTGCACTTTGACGATCCCCTCAAGCACCGGCAGGAGTTGATCCGGTTTGATGGTCGTCATTGGATCGCCCAATCGCGGGTGCGTTTCCTTGACCGTGTGGCTCTGACCCAGACCACCGCCGACGATCAGTGTGAACGCCTCGAGATCGCCATCTTGGTTCAGCACCGGCACAATGCCAACATCTTGGGTGTATGCATCGACGCAGTTGTCGCCCGGATAAGCGAAAGCGATTTTGAATTTGCGCGGCAAATACGTCTCGCCGTACAAGGGTTCTTCCTGTTCGACGCTCGCGGCTTTTTCGCCGTCCAACCACAATTCGTAATAGGCTCGAGCTTTCGGTTTGAGCGCGTTGGAGACCTTGTACGCATAGGGCAGGATCTGCGAACGCTCACGGTTCACAAACGGTGCTGGACAGGCGACCACATTGCGCACCACATCACCGCAGGCCGAAAGCGTGGTCAACAGATGATCGTTCAGCGTTTGAATCAATGGCTTCAGGCCACCCTTGCGAACCCCATGGTACTGAATCGCTTGCCGCGTCGTGATCCGCATGGTCGTGTTCGCCAACTTGTCCGAAAGTGCATCCAACTCGAGGTACTGATCGGCACTCAAAGCCCCGCCCGGAATCGCCACACGAATCATGAACGAATAATCTGGCCCGAGCCCTTGGGCTTTGCGCGACTTGCGAAGATCCCGGTCGTCCTGCTGGTAAATGCCATGAAATTTCAGCACCAAACCGCTGTCCTCGCCGAAATGATCAATGCCATTCTCGAGTTCTGAATCAATAGGGCCACGCAAGTACCGGCTGGCCTCTTTGACGAGTTCGACTTTGGATTTCTTGGGCGCAGTTTCAGCGGTCATGACAAACTCCTGAGGTCAGCAACGGGCGATAAGGACGGGCTCGAGATAGTGCATACGGTTCAGTCTAGACCATTTCTTGAGGGACGGTTTTCCCGTAGGGGCGAAGCGACCCAAGCCCGCCAGGTGCTGATTTGGGGTCAAGAAGCATGCTTCGCCCTCGCCAGAAGCACCGATGGAACCCGAACAATCAAGCGCGAAGACGGGCTTGGAACATCCGCAATTGAAAGTACATGAAGCATCCCACGCAAATGTTCGTCGTCAAGTTCAACGTTGCAAGCGCGACCACAATCGCGGAAAGCACCCAACCCACCACGCTCGAGCCAAGAACGAATGCGAGCGTCGCAGCCAGCAAGAATACGCCGCCAACTCCTTGCGCGAAATTGTGGGCTCGAGGATCGTCATCCTGCAAATTCACGGGCAGTTTCAGGGCGGGACGCACAAGGCTCGAGTAGATTCGTTTGAACGCGGCGAGGTTTGGATTGAAGGTTCCGGCGAGCATCACAGCAGCGATCAGCGCAACAATCCACCATTGCCCCAGAATTGCGGCGAGCAAAATCCCGCTGATGATTGAGATTTGATTGAATTTGAGAACGTTCGGATCGAGTTTGAATTCGTTGAAGCTCGAGGTTGGATTGGATGTGATGCTAGGTGCGCTCATGGGTCTCCTTGTGGCGGGCGAACATGGAGTTCGCCCCTACGGTTTATGCTGGGACGAGTTGGGATTTGTAGGCTTCGCGCAAGACTTCGGCCACTTCCTTGCGGGTGAATTCCGTGGGCAGGTGTTCACCTTTGCTCAGCAATTCGCGGACTTTCGTACCGGACAAGACAAGGTGATGGCTCGAGTCGTGCGGGCAGGTTCGGCTCGAGACGATTGAGCCGCAGGTTTTGCAATGGAAGGTGTGCTCGAATTTGATGATCTCAATGCCGATCTCTTCGCGGGTGTAGGCATCAAAAATTTCTTGCGCGTCATACGTGCCGTAATACGTGCCAACCCCAGCATGATCGCGGCCCACAATGAAATGTGTGCAACCGTAATTGCGCCTCGAGATCGCGTGCAGAATCGCCTCTCGGGGTCCGGCGTAACGCATCGCTGCCGGGTACGATCCGAGAAGAACCCGAGAGGTCGGGTAGTAATTCTCAAGGAGGACTTCGTAGGCTTTCATGCGGGTGCTGGCGGGAACGTCATCGGATTTGGTGCTGCCGACGAGCGGGTTCAGGAACAAGCCATCAATCGTCTCGAGCGCAACTTTGTGCAAATGTTCATGCGCCCGGTGAATCGGGTTGCGCGTTTGGAAAGCCACAACCGTTTTCCAACCTCGAGCTTCAAATTGTTGGCGCGTCTCGAGCGGCGTGTAATGGTGTGTTGGAAATTCGCCTCGAGAAAGTTTGAAGAGTCTGATCGGTCCGGCAAGGTTGACTTCGCCTTGCGCGTACAGGGCTTGCACGCCGGGATGTTTTTCGTCGATGGTGCGATAAACTTCTTGGGCCTCAAGTGCTTTGTCTGGCACAAATGATTCGCTGATCTCGAGCGTGCCGACGATCTCGCCATGAAAGACGAGTGCAATTTCACCCTCGAGCTTATTGGCTATTTCCTGGCTCACACCGAGCGTAATTGGGATGCTCCACGGAATGCCGTTGGCGAGGCGCAAGTTCTTGACGATGTTCTGCCAATCCTCGAATCCATGAAATCCGGTCAGTGGCGAGTAAACGCCGGTCGCAATCAACTCGAGGTCTGCGAAATTCCGATCATTAATCTCGAGTTTCGGCAAGTGCGCAAAATCGTTCGGATTCGCATCCGACAATCGGTTGATCAACGTGCCGCCGTGTGGTTTTGACAGTGTTGATTCAATTCGGGTTGATTGAGTTTGGGTTGACATTGTTCTCCTTGAAAAGAGGGAAAAGGTGAAAAGGGAAAAGGTCAAAGTGGAACATCACAAACAGGTTTAACTTTTGGCTTTTACCTTTCACCTGGTTTTAGATTGCTTGTGCGCCCTGCCATAAACCGCATTCGGTTTTGCCTTGACCAGCCCAACGTCCGGCTCGAGCGTCCTCGCCGGGTTTGACGGCTCGGGTGCATGGGTAGCAGCCGATGGACAGAAATCCATCCCAATAAAGCGGGTTGACGGGAAGATCGTTTTCGCGTGCGTAAGCTTCGAGCTTTTCCCGATCCCAGTGTGCGAGTGGATTGATGCGGGTGCGTTCTCCCGGCTCAAGGAATTCAATACTGGCTCGAGTTGAGGCTTGATCGCGGCTGCGTGCGTTCAGAAGCGCACTCGGTTTGTGACGCTCGAGGTATTGCGCAAGTGGTGCAACTTTTCGGGCGGCACAGCAAGCATCCGTATCGGTTTGGTACAAGCCATCAAGTGGCAGTTCTGCGTTGAGGGTGACGAAAACCAATTCTGGGTAACGTGCCGCGAGTTGATCACGTGTCTCGAGCGTTTCGCGGAAGTGATAGCCGGTATCCACGAACACGACCTGCCCGCGATAACCAGCTTTGACAGCCAGATCAATCAGCACGATTCCATTCAGGTTGAAGGCACTCGGCATCAGCAAATCCTGGTGAGATTGCAACGCCCAAGCGATCACCTCGAGCGGTGATGTTTCAGGAGTCCATGACGCGGGTTGACTCACGCAACGACACCCGCTTTGATGCCGATTTTCTCGAGCGCGGTCAGCACTTTCTCGAGGCTGGCGGCGACGGTCAATTGATCGGTGCGCACGTGAACGTCCGGCTCGAGCGGTGCCTCGTAGGGATCGCTGACGCCAGTGAAGTGTTTGATTTCGCCCGCAATGGCTTTCAAGTACAAGCCTTTCACGTCGCGTTCGGTGACAACTTCGAGTGGCGCATCCACGAACACCTCGAGCGGTGCGGAACCTTGATTGCGCGTCTGGTTGAGGACTTCGGCCCGGGTTTTGCGGTACGGGCTGATCGCGCTGACGAGCGTCACAACACCGTGCTTGGCGAGCAAGTTGGCAACGAATCCGATGCGGCGAATGTTGGTGTCGCGGTCCTCTTTGGAAAAGCCGAGCCCTTTGGAAAGATTCTCGCGCACGGCATCACCATCAAGGATTTCAACCGCATGTCCAGCCTCGAGCAGCACGGGCGCGAGGGCTTGAACGAGTGTGGTTTTGCCCGCGCCGGAAAGTCCGGTGAACCAGATGACTGCGCCATTTTGAGTTGAGAGGTTGGAAGCTTGTTTCGACATGTTTTTTCTCCTCGAGTTTAAGTGTTTATTTCAGGAACAGGACCGCGCCGACAAAAGTCAGCACGCCACCGAGCAAGGGTTTGGAGAAACGTTCAGGCATTTTTGGGGCAAGTCCCGCCATGATCCATGCGCTTGGCAATGCGCCAAGAAGCACCCAGCCGACGACACTCCAATCGATACCGGACCGTTGCGAATGTCCGTAGGCCGCCACGAGCGACAGGATCACGCCATGTGCAACATCGGTTCCAGCAAATCGCGCTCCGGTCAGTTTGGGACGAATGAAGGTCAGCGCGAGCGCCATCATCGCGCCGCTGCCGACGCTGGTAAATCCGACAAGTGTTCCAACGAGTGCGCCAACCAGCGGGAGTGGCACGGATTGCAGCCAAGCCAGTCGAGCACTCGGTTCGAGGTTTTGTTTCTTGCTACGACGTTGGCGCTCAAGGATGCTGATACCGGTCAGGATCAGGGCGACAGAAAGGAGCTTGAGCATGAAATCGACGCGCACATTGATCAGGCTGGCGAAGTATCCGGCGGGCAGACTGCCGAGCGCGAGCCAGCCGACGGTTGTCCATTCGACCATGCCTTGCGCGTGATGCCGCCAGCCCGCACCGATTTTGGTGATGCTGGCAATCGTCAAGTCCGTGCCGATCAAGAGCGGGGTTGGAAGCCCGAGAAAAAGCAGTGCCGGTGTGAGCAGGCTGCCGCCGCCGAGTCCGGTCGTGGCGATCAACGCACCCGTGACCGCACCGAGCGTGACGAGAACCGCCGGGTTCATCGTGCGCTCCAAAGCTTG
>JAYURE010000310.1:0-5024 GCA_043756345.1 Deinococcales bacterium
TGACCAGCAATCGCAGGCCGCTGCGCACCACTTCGCTCGAGGAGGCGTAAGAGCCTTTTTTGACCAGGTTTTCAATGAACTGCTCGAGTTCTGGGGTCAGTGAAACGTTCATGGTTCGAGGATAGACGAACCGCGAATTGATGTCAATTTTTGTTATTGCCCTGAAACTGTCAGGGCTTTTTTGGAGCTTCACTCGAGAACGGACTGCTCGAGTTTGAACCGTCCGCGTTTGCGGTTGGTGCGGGTTCAGCAATGTTGATTGTCGGCATCACGGGCCGTTCACGGTCCAGGAATGGTCCCGGATCAACCGCGACATCATCCAATCGCACTTCGTAATGCAGGTGCGGTCCAGTCGAATTGCCGGTCGAACCCACCAGTCCAACCGTCTGTCCGAGCGCAACCTCGTCACCTTCGGCCACCTCGAGTTTTTCCAGGTGTCCGTACAGTGTGGTCAGACCGTTGCCGTGATCAATCACGACATGCAGCCCGTAACCAACGCTGGACCAGCCCGCCGTGATGACTTTGCCCGCGCCGGTTGCGCCCGCTGGTGTGCCTGAGTCAATCGCAATGTCCCAACCGGTGTGCCGTTCGAGTTTTCCGGTGCGTGGCCCAATACGAAACCCGAAGGTGCTGGTGATCGAACCCTTCACCGGCCAGCCGCTCGGAATGCGGGCCTCCTGATCCGCTTGAGCCTCGAGTGCTGCGACCGCAACTTTGGCGCGACGATCTGTGTTGGAGAGTTGATCGAACAGGCTTGCCAGCAATTTGTCTGGTCCACCCGAAACACTCGCCGCTTGACCCGTGCTCGAGGCGCGTTGAGCATCGCCTGTTGCCGCGCCGACTTGTTCAATGCGTGTTTGCAGTCGTGCCACTTTGCCTTGAATCTCACGGGTTTTGGCCGTGAATCGTTTGAATTTCGTTTTTTCCCGCTCGAGGCCCATCGCCACACGGCTGCGGTCTTGCTCGAGTGCCGCAATCCGGTTCATGCTGGCGTTCAATTGCACTTCGAGCGCCTGATTCTGCCGTGACAACAAGGTTTTTTCCCGCTCGAGCAGGTTCGTTTGTTCTTGCAGTGCCGCCCGGTCCCTGGCGAGGTTGCTGTAGGTCGCAATCGCCAACGATCCCAACCCGATCATGCCCACTGTCAACGCGCCACCCAACGCCAAGCGAAGGTTGCTGACTCGGAACAGTTTTGGTTGGCCCCCGGCTCGCACGAGCAAGAGTAACCAGTCACGATGAGAGGTGTCACGGGACGAGAGTGCAGTCATGTCCTGGGAAGGATAAAAGCCCGAGCGTCACGGATTTCTTACCGAAATGAAAGGAACTGCACGCTGCACACGTTAAAAACCACTCGAGGGAACGCAAGCTCGAGTCCTGGGAAGGGGCAAAGCAGAGGAAAGAGAAAAGGTTAAAGAGGAAAGGTTAAAGAGGAAAGTCACTGCTCGAGTTTTTGAACTTATTGAAGTTACGCAGCGTCAAGGAATTCGAGCGCATCGACCTCCTTCAACTGCAAACGACCAGAAATGAGTTTACGACGCAATTTATACACGCTACACTTTCGAGCTTTTGCCAACGACTCCAACCAGAAAAAACCCAGAACTCCAGCCGTTAACTGCGTCCGATAAGACCATCCCGACACGGATGAACTCGGTGTTGGATCGGTGCGCAGCAAATTCAAATTTCCAACGTCAGGCGAGTACGTGATTTTTCAATTCCTCGAGACTGGCGTGCAAGTTGCGGGCGAGAAGCTGCGTCCAACCTTGCGTTTGCCGGGAGTGCTGCGCATTCCGTAATTCTGTTGTCTCGAGAATCTGGCTTGGCGCTCGAAGTGGATCTTCGGGCGTTTTGCTTATCTGACGCATGGAGAATCTGTGGTGACTTGACAGGGAAAAGAACTTGATCTATAAATTGAATGAACGTTCATTCAATTGAACAAGTATTCAGAACAACCTTTGCACTTGCAACCAGGAGATGGCCAACATGACCGCTCAAACCACCCAACGCCTCGCCCAAATCGCTGTGACCGTACAATTCCTGGCCCTCGTGCGCACACTGCTTGAGTTCTTCAGGTTGAAAAACCTCGAGGGACCAGCCTTCACCCTCAGCTTGGGCGAACCGTATTTGATCGGCGGTGTGATCGCCGCGATTGGCACTTGGCTTGGCGTGACCGCTTACATGCTCAGCCGTTGCGTGGTCACAGCCCTGATCGGTGCGGGCACGGTGCTCGTCTTGATTGTTTTCAAAATGCTTTACGTGCAGTGATGGTGCGCTCGAGAGCACACCCTACGAGAATGCTCGAGCCCAACCCTCGAATTGGCAAAGGAGATTCAATGGCCCGCAAATCCAACCCGGAACTTCAAGAAAAACTGGCCGCCGTCAAACGCGAGCAAATTCTGCAAGCCGCTCTAGCCGTCTTTGCCGAAAAAGGCTTCCATCCCGCAACGATCAAAGATGTCGCCGCTCGAGCTGGAGTCGCGGATGGCACGGTCTACAATTACTTTGAAAACAAGACCGCGTTGATTCTTGGGCTGCTCGATTGGGTCAATCAGAGTGACCAGCGCGAAACGGATTTCGCCAAACTCGAGCACATGGACCTCGAGACGTTTGTCCAGGCGTATGTGCGTCAACGCCTCGAATTGCTTGGCGGTGAGGGCCTGGGTCTTTTTCAAGCCATTCTACCAGAGATTCTTGCCAACGAGGAACTTCGCACCCTGTACCGCGAGCAAGTTATCGCACCGACGTACTCGACTGCGGATCGTTCACTCGGGCCGATGCTGAAAGCCAACGGACTCGAGCCTGTCAAAGCCAAGCTGATGCTCAGGTTGATCTCGGCGATGTTTGTGGGACTGATCGTGTTGCGCATCATCGGTGACGACCACCTCGAGAAACACTGGAAGAAAATGCCGGACCTCGCCGCAAGTTTGATGCTGAAGGCTTTCAGCAAGGAGGAATAACATGACCGCAGTTGCCCATCAGAATTCAGTCACCCTCGAGCCAACCAACATCACCACAGCCAAATTCAAAGCCGATCCGTTCCCCACATTCAAACGCTGGCGAGACCACAGTCCAGTCGTACCGGTCAAATTGCTCGGGCGACGGGCCTGGATTGTGACGCGCTACAACGATGTGCAGGCGGCGCTCAAGGACGAGCGACTGGTCAAGAATCGCCGCGACGCTCGAGACGCAACGCAAAAAGAACCGTGGATGCCAGCGTTCCTTAAACCACTCGAGCGCAACATGTTGGACTTGGACGCGCCGGATCACACGCGCCTGCGTTCGTTGGTGCATCTGGCGTTCACGCCGCGTCTGATCGGGCAGATGCAGGATCGCGTTCATGGCCTCACGCACGAGTTGATTGATCGCGTGCAGGCTCAAGGTCAGATGGATTTGGTGCATGATTTCGCGCTGCAAGTACCCATGACGATCATCAGTGAAATGCTTGGCATTGACGAACGTGACCGGGCGAATTTTCACCGCTGGTCAAGCGTTGCCGTCAGCATGAGCACGCCTTTGGATGGCCTGCTGGCGATGCCGAGCCTGTACCAGTTTGTGGGCTTCTTGCGCCGCCTGATCCGTGAACGTCGCCTCGAGCCGCGTGATGACTTGACCAGCGCACTGGTCAAAGCTGAGGCGGAAGGCTCAAGCTTGAGTGAAGATGAATTGATTGCGATGGTCACGATTTTGCTGATCGCCGGTCACGAAACCACAGTCGGATTGATCGGCAATGGTGCGCTGGCGTTGCTCGAGAATCCAGACCACCTCAAGCGTTTGCGCGCACAACCCGATCTGATGAAATCGGCGGTTGAAGAACTGACACGCTTCACGGCTCCGGTGCTGATGGCGACCGAACGTTATGCCCGAGAAACCCTCAGTGTTGCTGGTGTGGAAATTCCAAAAGGTGAACTCGTGCTCGCGGCGCTGGGTTCGGCGAACCATGACGAAACGCAATTTGAGAATCCGGAATCGCTGGTGCTCGACCGGAAGAACAACAAGCATCTTGGATTCGGTCAGGGCGCACATTACTGCGTCGGTGCGCCACTCGCACGGCTCGAGGCAAGCATCGCGTTTCAAGTGCTGCTCGAGCGCTTACCGAACTTGCGGCTTGCTGTGAAGTCCGAAAACCTGCGTTGGAACTCGGGATTTGCAACACGCAACTTGAAGACATTACCTGTCATATTCTGATGTCAGGCACGATCCAAAAATGGTTTCGAGGGATTCCCATCGCCAGGGCTCTCAAGGCTCAACGAGTACAGCTTCGGATGACTTCTTCCGAGCCAGCTTGATCGGCAACTGCCAATCCATCAGCACCCTCACCTCACACCCAAACTTAAATTCCCAGGCTGGTTTTCGTGAACAACGCTGCCGGTTCAAAGCCTGCCGCTCGAATGTTTGCGTCTGCGCCCTGTTCGCGGTCCACGACGTAAATGATCCGTTCGACTCGAGCACCCAATTCCACGAGCATGTTTGCGGCACGAATGGCTTGACCGGCGGTGGTCAGCACATCCTCGACCAATGCGAGGCGAGCCTCGGGGCGCAGCACGCCTTCGATCAATTTGGCGGTGCCGTAATCCTTCGCGCCCTTGCGCACGATCACGAATGGCAATCCAGTCTCGAGTGACAATGCCGCCACGAGTGGAACCGCGCCCAATTCGACTCCAGCCAGCATCGTCAGGCCAGATGGCAATAATCCCGCCAAGCCTTCCGCAATCGGTTTGAGCAGCGCAGGATCGGTGCTGAAACGGTACTTGTCCAAGTAGTACTTGGAACGTTGACCGCTCGAGAGCAGGAAATCGCCCTCGAGATAGGCGGCTTTGACCAATGCGGGACCGGTGATGGCAGGATCGAACACACTTGTGATTCTAACCGGGATCAGCGTGGCTCGAGATTATTGGCTCTTTCACGCTGATGGCTTTGTCGCCTTTGATGCCGACCACGGCGGGAACGCTGGCGGCTGCGCCGGAACGCGCTTCGCACAACGCCCAGACGAACAGGGTGTTCTCCTCGCGGCCCCAGACCTCAAATTC
>JAYURE010000311.1:0-1857 GCA_043756345.1 Deinococcales bacterium
CCAGGTTGTACGGGTCGGCGCGAATCAGCAGGCGCGAGGTGCGCACCGCCTCTGTGCTGGCCGCCTCTGTGCTGACCGACTCAGTATTGGCCGACTCAGTATTGGCCGACTCAGTATTGGCCGTTTCAGGCACGTTTGATTCACCCACCTCGAGCAGTTTGCGTGTCGCGCTCAGCAGCGCCGCGTAGACCGCCGCTCGAGCCTGTTCGTCGCGGGCCTCGAACCCTTCGAGATACAGGCCGCGCCAGCGGTTCGTTTCGGACTTGAGCAAAAACAGTTCGACATCGGAGGTCAGGTTTCCCAGCGCGTAACCGTTTGGTGTCGTGGCGATCACGGCTTCCCCGAGCGTTTCACGCACGGAATGCACCAAGGATTTCAGGCTTGAGGCGGCGCGTTCCTCGTCGTCTTCCGGCCAGAGCAGGTCGAAGAGTTCGAGCTTGCCGATCTGTGAATGACCCGCGATTCTCGACTCGAGCAGCAGGGCCAGAAACTCTTGGCGTTTGCCACCGCGCACCGCTTTGGGCTTGTTGTCGATGACCAGCCGCATCGGACCGAGAACTTCGAGGCGCATCGATTCGGTCCGTTCGGGTTTGACTGGCTCGAGTCCCAATTCGGAATCGCCAGTCACGGCCAAACCGTGCGCTCTGAACCAACTCAGGTGTGATTGCACTGCGGCGTTTTCCATCAGCAGGCGCGAACCCTCGAGACCGGCCCGGTGTTCTTCGACCATCAGGCCGTTGCTGCGTGCGAGTTCTTGGGCTTCCCGGTAGGCGGCGATGGCCTCTTGAAGCCGACCCTCGAGCGCAAAGCTTGCGCCACGCAAACTTTGCATCACGCAGATGCGTTCGGGTTCGTTTAGCTGGCGTGCCATCTCGAGCGCCTCGTTCAGTGCGGGCCAAGCGTGATCGAATTTGTTATTGCTTGACCATGCCGCCCCAAGGATCGCCAAGCCCTGCGCGATCAGCCGGGCATGTCCCAGCGAACGTGCGATCTCGAGCGCATCCTCGGCATGCTTGAGGGTCAAGACGTTGGCGAGCGGTGGACCCCAGGCGCGGTACAGCCAGAACAAATGCTCGTGACACTGGTTCAGGATCAGGCCACGATCCATCCGTTCGAGCGTCTCGAGCGCCTCTGAGAGCAAGTCTTCGGCGTTCTCGTACTCGCCGAGATCGGTCAGCAGGCCGCCGAGTGCAACCTGTGTTTTACAGACTTCGCTGGCATCGCCGCGTTGATTGGCCGCCTCGAGTGCCGCCAGCAAATCCGCTTTCGCCTCGCTGTAACGGCCCAAAAGCATCAGCGCATTCGCCCGGTTTCTCAGGGCGTAGAGCAGTTTTTCGGTCGCACCGACCCGACGAAAAACCGTGATCGACTCGAGGTGTTCGTCCGCCGCACGTTGCACCTCACCGTCGTAAAAGTGAATCGCGGCCCGGACTTGCTGGACATCGGCCAATTGTTCTGGTTCGAGGCCCTCCTGTTCGATCCGTTCGACCAGTTCGCACGCGCTTTGCGTGTCGTTCGCGTGCAACAAAGCCCAGCCGACATGACAGGCGACCGTCGGATTGGTCTGGGTGTGCAGCGACGGGTGCGCCTGCCACAACTCGAGCACACCCGAAAAATCGCGCACTCCGGCCCGAAGTTTGAGCAGGCGTTCCGGCCAGCTTGGACCGTCACGTTCGGCGGTCGATAAACGCTCGAGCAGCCGTTCAACGTCACGCATTCGGCCCTGACTGGCGAGCAGTTCGGCCAGCACATACACGGCCTCGGGATTGTTCGGGCGTTCCCGCATGGCGAGTTCGGCCAGTGACATCGCCTCGCGCAGGTTGGCGCGACGCAAACCCATCGCGGCCTCGAGCGCCA
>JAYURE010000312.1:0-5022 GCA_043756345.1 Deinococcales bacterium
ACGCGGGCCAGTGTGAAGCGCAGCCATTTGCTGAAATCGTAGCCGACATCCAGACCATCTTTCATTGGGATGTACTTGTTGCTCTCGAGCTTGCCGACGGTGCTGTCCAGGGGTCCGTCGTCGATGAACACGCCAAGTTCGCTGTTGGAATGCGCGACGTTGTCCTCGAAGACACCGAAGGCCATGTGAATGGGCAAAAGTTTGACCGCCGAGTTCGCACCCAGGGTCTTCGTGGGATACGCCAGCCAGTAGCCGTTCCCGGCAGCATCGGCCACAACGTTGCCACGCACGGTGTTGTCAGGGTTGGTCAACCAGAATCCAGACGGTTGGCTTTCATGCTCGAGCAATGGCTTGCTGGCGGCGCGAACATTCAGCACGAGGTTGCCCTCGAAAACGTTGCGCCGTTCGACCGCATCCTCAAGAAAAATCGCGTGACCTTTGATCGCATGGCAAATGTTGTTCTTGAATTTGATGCCGTTCGTGCCGTGAATCACCAGGCAACGCTGCGATGAATCGTGAATGCTCGAGCCTTGAACAACAGATTTTGCATCGGCGAGCAGCGTGCCGTTGGCGGCATAGCTTTGGTTGTGAAAATGAATCGGGTAACGCCCGAATTTGCCCGCCTGTCCGACGCGCCTAAATTCGACACCGGAAACCTGAGCGTTCGATCCCGCACCCATGACCATGACGTGGGCACCGAAGCCCTGGGTTTTCCAGAGGGCATCGTCCACACTTTGCACGACAATGTTGCGGGTGATGTTGCCGACCTCGGCCCGTTCGTCGAGCACGCTGGGAATGTTTTTGCCAGCGGTCGCCGGTTTGGTCAACGTGCCGGGTGTCAGGGCCACGCCCGTATCGGAAACGTACTGCAATTTGCCCCAACGCGAGGCTTTCAACCCCGTTTTCAGGGCAATGCCAGTGCCGCTCGCGCTGCCCAACTCGAGTTGTTCCGTCTGACTGGTTTTGTAAAACTGCCCATCGTTATAAAAGTCGGTCGGTGCGACCACGATTTGATCGCCGGGTTTCCAATCCACCGCCTTCAACAGACCGAGCGTTTTACCGCCCGCCGCGACGTGATCACCAATTTTCGTCCACGGCACCGCTGGGGCCAAACCATACAACTCGAGCGTCCCACCCATGACCAGGATGCCTCGAGCGCCCATGCCCATGTTGTCGGTGGCCGTGTTCGTTTCGGTCAGGGTGATCGTCGCTTTTTTCGTGAACGGCTTGAGACTGGTCCCAACCCGCAACGTTCCGTGAAGCATGATGCTGGCCGCGTTCAATTCGAGGTTTTGATCGGCGAACTCGAGCCTGCCAAGGATCGTCAAGTTTTTGACGCTGATGTTTTTGTCGAGCAAAATCGCTTTGTTGGCCGGAATCGTGACGTTCGATCCGACTGCCGGAACCGCGCCGCCCCAAGTCAGCGGATCGCTCCATTTTGCGGTGGGGACGACATTTCCCGTCGTATCCGTACTCGAATTGTTGATGTTCGAGCCGTCGCCGAGACTGACCTCGCTCGAGCTTGGGTTACAGGCGACCATGCCAAGCGCGAAGGCCAGACCAAGGGCGACGGGCAGGCGTTGACTGACCAACCGGGGGATTGGGAACGGGTTCATTTCTCCAGCGTAACGGGGTTATGTGAGGCTGGATAGTAGATTTTTCACAACTTTATGAACTCGAGCCGGACGACATTCCCGACCAAAAACACCTTCTGTCACTGCTTGGAAAAAAACAACGACCTTCATCTTCAGCCTCGAGCATGGTTGACTGCGGCGTGAGTTCGCAGCATTCCTCAACCATCATTTCTTACATCGCACTCGGATCAAATCTCGGTGATCGGCTCGAGCATCTTCAGATCGGGGCGCAACTGCTCGAGGCGCATCAGGGCATTCGCATTACTGGCAAAAGCCGAATTTTTGAAACCGAACCTGTCGGCGGACCAGACAATCAGGGCGCGTACTTGAACGCTGTCGTGCGCCTCGAGTCACAGTTCACGGCCCGTCATTTGTTGGACGTGCTGCTCGAGATTGAATTACAACGCGGTCGGGTTCGCAGCGAACGTTGGGGGCCACGCACGCTCGATCTGGATTTGTTGATTCATGGCCTGGAACGAATTGATGAACCTGGCCTGATCGTGCCGCATCCGAGGTTGCACGAACGCGCTTTTGTGCTCGAGCCGCTGGCCGATCTAGCGCCGGAACTCGAGGTTCCAGGTTTGGGTGAGACAGTGAATGCGCTGCGATCTCGAGTCGGTTCTGAAGGCGTTTGGGCGACAGACCTCGAGTTCTGAAGCCCTGGGTTGCTGAGTCTTAAGCTGAGTATGAAATTGAGTATCAATGCGTCTGGCAGGTGCGTTCGCCCGTCAGTCTTATCGTCATTCAGGCTTTGTTTCAAGTTGGCAAACCAGGGTATTGACAAAAACTGGTTTGCATTGCAAACCAGTTTTCAGATCGAAGGAAGGGGTACGACATGACCGCAAGCTCCAACATCCAAAACCCAGCGAAACTCGAGCAACTGCAAACCTTAACCCGCGAATACGCGAAATTCTCAAGAAGTGCCACCGGCCTGGGCAGCGTCATCGGCGGCATGATTGGCCTGACCATCTTCCTGATTGGCGCATTCACAAACCCACCACTCTGGGCTCGAGCCTTGATGGTGCTGGCCATCCCAATCTGGTTTGTGCTCAAAGCATGGCTGAGAAATCACTACTACCAACGCCACGGCACAGCCCTCGAAACATTGGACAAACTCAGCACAAACATTGAACGTTTTGTACAGGGAGGCATCGGCGGAATCGCCACTGTCATGCTGATCGTTTGCGCGTTTTTGGTCATCACCAATCCCGAAAAAATTGCCAGCCTACCGATCCTGAACAAAATTGCGCTTCTCGCAGCGCCACTCGCGGGACTGCTGCTCTGGCGGCAAATCAACACCATCCTCGAGTTTCTGGTGGTCATGAACCTGATGGTCCAAACCGTGATGCTAGCGTCTGGTTCCAACTGGACGTGGGGAAATCAAACAACAATGCTTTTCTACTCCGGCCTGCTGATCGTGATCGGATTTATTGAGCACGTTCGATTCCGCAAACTCGAGACGCAACTCAAATCCTTACTAGGTCAAGCATGATCGAGGAGACCTCTCCCCCACTGCAATCCTTGATGGACTTGGACCGCACCATCCACGAACCGGCCCGACTGGTGATCCTGACGGTGCTCTCGAGTGCCCAAGAAGTCGAATTCAAATTTTTGGAAACCACGACTGGACTTTCAAAAGGCAACCTCTCGAGTCACACCAGCAAGCTTGAACAGGCCGGATTTCTCGAGGTCGTCAAAGCGTTTCGTGGTCGGGTTCCCGTCACCAGTTTCAAGATTACGGATGCTGGCAAGACCGCACTTGCCGATTACTGGAATGCGGTTCGGGCAGCAATTCCGAGTTAATCGGCCCAGGTTAATCTGCTCGGCTGGCTCGAGCACCAATCCAGACAGCAAGCACTCCAATCAGCGCGTAAACCAAACCGGCAATCATCACGCCGGTTTGGTTTTTGGTCAGTTGCAGGTTGGCCGAAACGATCTGATACACGCCATACAGCACAAAAATTGCTCCGACGGCTCGAGCCGCGTTTTGGGTCCAGGCGAAACGACGCAGCAATCCGACGATCACCAGGTCGCTCGAGAAAACGATGGCCAGTGACAGCACGCTCAGAATCACGAGTCGCACGGTTTCGGCTTGCGGACTGATGCCAATCCGATCCGCATAATCTTGCGGATTCGAGAATCCCGGCACGAGACCAGCGAAATCCCCAAGTTCCATCAAGGAAAACAACGCAAACGCGATAACGCCGCCCAAACGCCAACCAGTCAGTTTCATTTGCCCGAACTATACCAAACGGGGCTATAACAAACTGGCTATAACAAACTGGCTATAACAAACTGCTGGCTTCAAATTTCCAGCCGGTCACAAATTCGAGTTGCGCCGCCAAGTGATGTGTGCGAACGCTCGAGTATGGAATGACTTGACCACCGGCCCGTTCGAGTGCCACGGCCAAATTCGTTTCGCCACTCGCCTCGAGCAGCGTGTGATACGGCTGCATTTGGGTCGGTTTGAGTTTGACATCCGCGCTGGCATGAACCAGCACATCGGCCCGTTCAAGCACATCGGACAACCTCGAGTCGTCCTGACTTAAAGCATCCTGATACACACCGGCTGGTAGTGCTTTGGCGAGTTTTTCGGCGGCGGGTCGGTTCGCGCCAACCACCGTGATTGTCTTGAACCCGGCCCGAGCGAGTTGTGTGGCCGCGAACCCAACCGGACTCGAACCCAGAATCACCGCGTGCGCCCCGAGCGCCTGAAATCCAGCATCCTCGAGCGAATTCAACAGCGCATCCTCGAGCGTGCTGGTGCCTTCGATCCCACCGCGTGGCGTGATCGCATCGATCATGCCGTTGCGTTTGGCCGATTGTGTTTGCCGGGTCACCAGTTTCAACGCTTGGGTTTGAACCGGCCCACTGAGAATCGCACCCAGAAAACCCAGCGGCTCGAGGCCCGCCAGCACCGCGCTCAGGTCGGATTGTTCCGGCACTTCGAGCGGCAAGAACCGTTGCTCGAGCACGTAGAGTTTTTGGATGGTTTCAGCGGCGGCAGGGCCGATGAAGGCGACGGGTTTGAGGATGTTTGTGTTCACTGTTTTGGGTTTCGTGCAAGCAACGCCGCAAACGCCTCATCAGCCCGAGTCACACGACCTTCATCGACTGCCTGTTGCGCCTCGGCGACAGCGGCCCGCAAATCCCCTAAGTTCCAATCCAAGTCATCCTTCTCGAGAATTGGCCCGAGCTTTGAACGACGTGAGAATTCCATGCCTTCAGGGTACGCATTCGAGGTTCGGACTGTCAATTCATTCTTGATCCAACAAAATCCGGTGCGCCTGACCCGACTCGAGCACCCGCCCCGCCTATACTCGCGGGATGCTTGCCAAAGTCCTCGCCGCGACCGTGATCGGAGTTGAAGCCCGAATCGTTGAGGTCG
>JAYURE010000313.1:0-5019 GCA_043756345.1 Deinococcales bacterium
TAGACCAGGTTGGGTAGGGTGGGCTCCGCCCACCGATCCCGAGCGAGCGGTGGGCGGAGCCCACCTTACATTTGACATGACGGTTTCCATGCCCGTCACGTTGCTTTCACGTTCTATACTGCCCTCGAGTCTATTTTCGCCTTCAACTGGCGTTCAGATGCAAGTCCAAGAATGGTACTGGAAACATCACATAGGGGAACCACGTGATCTGCCCATATTGCACCACCACACTCGAGGGATCACCGGACCGTTGCAGCAATTGCGGCGCTCATTTGTCTGCGCCTCGGTTGCCGTTGGGCACGAAACTTGCGGCTGACCGGTACACGGTGGGCAAGCTCTTGGGCCAGGGCGGTTTCGGCATGACGTATCAGGGCGCGGACACGGTGCTCAAGCGCGTCGTGGCGATCAAGGAACTCTTTCCCGAAGGCTCGAGCCGTCACGGGGTGCGGGTCATGCCGCCGATCAGTTTTGGTGCCACCGGTTTCGCCGAGGCCCGCATCGGCGTGGTCGAGGAGGGCCGCACGCTGGCGCAATTCGATCATCCTGGGATCGTGCGAGTCTTGGATGTGCTCGAGGAGAACGGCACCGCGTACCTGATCATGGAAAAACTCGAGGGTGAAACCTTGGGCAGCAAGTTGGATCGTGATGGCAAGATGGATGCCCGTGAGGTCGAACGTGTCGCCGTGACCATCGCCGAGGCGCTCGAGGGTGTTCACAACTCGGGCATGTTGCATCGGGACATCAAACCGGACAATATTTTCTTGACCACGCAGGGCAGAATCGTGCTGATCGATTTCGGCAGCGCCCGCAGTTTCGTGACCGCCAAAACCGTTCGTCATACAAGATTGCTCACACCAGGTTACGCGCCGCTCGAGCAGTACGCGGAACAGGCCCGCTTTGGACCGTACACCGATCTCTACTCGCTTGGGGCAACGCTGTATCACGCGCTTCAGGGCTACCCGCCGCCCGCCGTGACCGACCGGATGCTCGGTGTGGCGCTCGAGCCGTTGCCGCTTTCGACACCGCCCGGATTGCGTGAAGCCATCGAGCATGCGCTGGCTTTGCAGGTGGATAAGCGCCCGAAAAGCGTTCTGGATTTCACTGGCCTCGCTCGAGAATTGGTGCGTTTTGGTTTGCACCCAACCTTGCGGGATTTTTCTGATTTTATTGGTCAGGAACGGTTGAAAGCAGACCTGGCCGAACGACTGAGAAAAAGCAAGGGTAAGAAAAAACCACTCGAGCACACGCTTTTTGTTGGCGCACCGGATTCGGGTCGGCGCACACTGGCGCAATTGATCGCCGCAGAACTCGGTGTCGGCATCATCATTCGCAGCGCCTCGAGTTTGCGCACTCCCGGCGACCTGATGGAATTGTTCAAAGAATTCCGCGAAAACGACGTGCTGTTTCTCGAGGACGTGCACCGGCTGGGGCAAACGATTGGTGAACGTCTGGCGAGTGCGGCCCGAGTCGGTCGCGTGCAACTGGTGCATGGGCGCGGCGTGGACATGCACTGGGTCCAGATTGAAGCACCACCGTTCACGCTAATCGGTTCGACCACCAATGCGAACCTCGTCTCACCAAGTTTGCGGCCCGTGTTTGCCGCCGAGCATCATTTCGATTACTACCTGCCCCAAGAGATCGCCACGCTGCTCGAGCGTCACGCCAAACGCCATGGCTTTATTCTCGAAACGCAGGCCGCCCTCGAGATTGGTGTCAGATCCCGAGGCGAAGCCCGTGTCGCCTACAATCTTTTGAAGCGCGTCAGTGATTTCGCCGTCGTTGCCGGAGAGCGCGAAATTGATCAATCCCGCGCCGTTCGCGCCCTCGACACGATGGGCCTCGATCAGCTTGGGTTGGAAAAAGAGGAACGCCACCTGCTCGAGAAATTGATGCTCGAGTTCGGTGGTGGTCCCGCACCGTTGGCGGTGCTGGCGGCGGCGGTTTCACGCGATCAGAATTACGTGCATGAAACCTACGAACCGTACTTGGTGCACATCGGCTTTATCGATCCGACCCCGCAAGGTTGGGTGCTGCGCGACCCGGCGTACTATCACCTGCGCAACGCCACCCACGAATCCATTTCTCTCGAGTGGTAGCCATTTCTCGTAGGGGCGAACTCCATGTTCGCCCTGCCCTTGACCTTCAATCTCGAGCGAACGCAATCATTTTTTCAATCGCCACCGGATCGTATGGATTCTCGAGTTTGTAGCCGTTGACGAACACGCTCGGTGTGCCGTTGACGCCTGCGCGTTGCCCGGATTGCAAGCCTGCATCGACTCGGGCTTTGTGTTTTTGGGTGCTGACGCAGCTTGCGAATTCGCTGGATTTCAAACCGAGTTTCTGTGCCACCTCGAGAAAAAACGCTTGCGGGTTTGGACTTTGAATCCAACTGCGATCCGCAAACAATGCGTCATGAAAGGCCCAGAATTGACCTTGATCGGCGGCGCATTCGCTGGCTTCCGCCGCTGGTCTGGCCTTCGGATGAATGCTTTCGAGCGGAAAGTGATGAAACTCGAGACGAACGCCAGCGGGCAGTTTTTTACCAAGCGTGTTCATCACTTCTTTGTCGAATTTCTCGCAGTACGGGCATTCAAAATCCGAAAAAACGCGGATCACCACGCTCGAGTTTTTCTGGCCCAGAATGTTGTCCACCGGCACGAACGTTGCAGTGGGAATCTCTGGGATACGCACGTCAAACTCGAGGTTTTTGTTGCGGATTTGCGTGTTCAATCGGAAGGCCGATCCGAGCGTTTCGGTTTTGCCACCTGGTTGCTCGAGGATGGTCGCAGTTTGCGTGACGTATTCTGCGTATTTCGTGTCGATGTCATCGCCAAGGTTCGTCAGTGCGGCCAACAGTTTTCCGGCTTCTGCTGCGGGTACGCCCTGAAAGGTCACGGTTGCAGATTTCATGACATCGGATTTCATCTCGAGTTTGATTTGAGCGCCGTTGCCACTGTACGTGTTTTCGCCGGTTGCGCGGAATCCCTCGAAGGCTGGACGTTGCAAAAACGCGGGCAATGGTCCACCAGAATTTTGCGAAACAAAAAAACCAATGCCGAGCGCGAGCACGGCGAAGGCGAACAGGGCAGCGATGATCTTCATTGGGACAGTCTACGAGAAAAAGCAGAGGAAAGTTGAAAGTGAAAAGGTGAAAAGTGAAGTTCAAAGGGCTTGAGTCCCTGTTTTGCCCCTGTCTTTCCACTTTGAACTTTTCACTTTAAACCAGGTTTTAGCGGCGCAAGATGCGTTTGCGCAAACCTTCAACCTCTTGGACTTTCAGCAGCGAACAGGCGATCACGTAGACGGCCGCGCCCAAACCGCCCGCGACAACCAGGTGCAAGACACCGTTGATCACACCTCGAGCGTAAGGGATTCGGCCCGAGATCAACCAGGCGACCAGTCCGGCGGCAATCGCGGCGATGCCCACTTTGATGGTGTGGCCGACCAGTTTTTTCCAGTTCAGTTCGATTTGCTTGTGTAACGTCCAGACGTAGACGCCGACCATCAACCAGCCGGTGATTGGCGTGGCGTAATTCATGGCCACAAATCCGAATCTCGAGAGGAGCACGTACAACCCGGTGTTCCGAATAAAAGCGATCACGCTGATGGTCACGGCATCACGGGCGCGTTCTCGGGCATAGAAGGCCCTAGTTAGGAGTTGCACGAGGCCCCACGGTGCTATTGCCAACGCAAACGACGGCAGCAACGCCAGCGTCGGATTGAATTTGTTGTCAGCGATCCGTCCGGTCAATTCAAAAATGCTCGAGACGACGCTCGGGGCGAGCGCGAACATTAGGGCGCTGGCCCCAGCGGACAGGAACAGCACCAGTTTTGAATAGCCGAGCACAGTTTCGCGGAAGTTTTTCCAGTCGCTCGCGGCGGCAAATTCGGAGAGTCTTGGGTAGGCCGCAGTTGCGGGCGAGATGGCGAACAAGCCCTGCACCAACAAGAAAACGATTTCGGCGTTGGCGAAACCGGTCAGTGCGCCCGCCCCGAAACTCGAAAGCAGGCCGGTCAGGATCACGGCCAGAAATTGCCGGGTGCTGGTGGTGAAAGCGAACGGTGCGATCAACCGTAACGCCCTCGAGAGGCCCGGATGCCAAATCAGGTTCGGGCTGGGCAGCAGGCCGTTTTGTCGCAGGCTCGGCAGTTGCACCAGCAGTTGCGCGAAGCCACCCAAAGTCGTGAAGACCCCGAGCCACGGGGCTTGATTTGGAAACAGTAAAAACCCGGTGATCGTCAGGACATTGAACGCCAATGGCGCGAATGAAGTGGCGGCAAATTTTTCTTCGGCGTTCAGCAAACCCATTGCCAGCGCACTGAACGAGATTCCGGCCAGGAACGGCATCATCAGGCGCGTGAGCCAGATCGCCAAATCCAGGTTGACTTTCGTCGCGGCGGCATGACCGCTGAGGGTGCTCGAGAGTTGAAACAGGCCAACAATTTGTGGCGCGAAGACAATGCCGAGTCCGACGATCAGCGCATTGACCGCGACCAACATCGACATGAAACTGGCAATGAATTTGCGGCGTTCGCCCGGCTCGAGCGATTTGTAGACCGGGATGATGCTGTTGGACAGCGCACCCTCGGCGAGCAGTTCACGGAAGAGGTTCGGCACGCGGTAGGCGATGTTGAAGGCATCGGTGATTTCGGTCGAGAAGAGGCGGTTGAACAGGGTTTGTCGCAACAAGCCCAGAATCCGACTGGCAAGCGTGCCGCTCATGACGGTGACGATGTTGCGGGCGCTCGAGCGGCGTGGTTTCGGGGCGCTCAAATTTGGTTCGACTGCGTTCGGTTCAACTTCGCTGTTCAAGGACACCTTCTGTCATACCTCGGGCCGGATGAGACTGGATTCATGGGCGTGGAGCCTGGGTGAAAAGTGCAAAGTGCAAAGTTAAAAGTGAAAACCTGTATTGCTCGAGCTTTTACCTTTTCTTTCCACTTTGAACTGCTCTTCAGTCTTTCTTCTCGTGCTTGGACCACGGGTACACAATCCAGGCGTTTGTGGCTTTGATGTAG
>JAYURE010000314.1:0-1855 GCA_043756345.1 Deinococcales bacterium
GAATCGCTTCAAGACCTCGAGCGTGGTTTGTTTGGCAAAACCATCATTCATCCAACCCAAATTGACGTGATCGAAAACACCTACCGGGTGCCGCAACACGATCTCGAGCAGGCCGAACTGATTTTGCAACCACACGCCGAGGCGGTCTTTGCCATGAATGGGACCATGTGCGAAGTCAGCACGCACCGTGCCTGGGCCGAACGGATGATTTTGCAGGCCGCCATTTACGGCGTTCAGGCAAACAATCAAACAACCTCAGACTTACACCGAGAAACCCTCGGATTGGAGACCAGCCATGCCCAATGACCCGATGCTCAGCGAAGCCATGGAAATCGTCGAAACCAAACAAGTCAGCGGTTGCAAACTCGAGATCGTCGAATACAAACGACTGCTCGGAGCGGGCATTCCGGTCGAACTGTACTACCGTGACAAGCTCAACATGCGACTGCGCACGATTCGGGCGACGCTCGAGAATGGCAGCTTCACCACCGAACCTGGACAACTGCATTACATGCGCGGCAGTGTCGAAATGAAAGTCGAAGGTGGCGGCGGTGTCGGCGGGTTTCTGAGTCGTGCCGTGCAATCCTTGGCGACCGGTGAGACCATGTACAAAACCGAATTTGTTGGTCAAGGCCAAGTCTTCCTCGAGCCGACCTTCAACCATTACCTGATGGTGGACATCGATGATGACGAAGTGGTTTGTGACCGAGGCGCGTTCGTGGCAGCGGCAGGGAAGTTCACGTACCGCACCAAAAAACCCGATGGCGTCGCAGCGGGCCTGCTCTCCGGCGAGGGCTACTTTCAACCCGCGATTCGTGGCACTGGCGTGGTGGTCTTACAAAGCCCTGTCCCGCAGGCCGAGTTAACCGCCGTCGAATTGAACAACGACAAACTGGTGGTCGATGGAAACTTCGCGCTCGCTCGAGCGGGACAGATTCGCATGAGCATCGAAAAATCTGCAAAATCCTTGATGGGAACACTGCGAGGCGGTGAGGGGCTGGTGACGGTGTTTTCTGGAACCGGAATTGTCTGGCTCGCACCAACGCAACGGATTTATCAGAGTTCAGCACTTGCGGCGATAGTGCCGTGAGCGGGTCAAATTTTTGCGCTCGCCACTGAATACAACAACCTCGAGCCAGTTTTTCGTAGGGGCGAACTCCATGTTCGCCCGCGCCAGTGAAGCCAGTAAGCGTTTCGAGAAATTCAGTTTTGCGAAATTATGTTTCGAGCAGCAACTCGAGATCGGATGAATGCAGAAATTCCTGCGATCACGATTGCACCGAGCAGAATGGCGATGGTGAGTCGGGGTAAAATGTTCATCGTCTCGGAGGAAAACCCCAACATTTGAGGAAAGTTGAAAATGAATTTGAACGTGTCTGAAGACATTTGTCCATCGCTAGAAATGATCAGACTTCCATTTGATCCCCAAGGTTGAAACTTGCCAAGAATACTTGGACCGTCAAAGTCAGCAACGATTGAACGAACTATCAACCAAACCCGAAGTAGGTCTGCAATCGGCAAACTCGACCCGAGCAGCAACGCAACGGGCATGGCATCTCGAGGTCGAAAAGCTGCGAATGCGATCACGCCAATGATGACAACTGGAACCGCCCAGATCAATCCTTGCGTCACGTACAATCCGCCCGCAAGAATTCCAACAGCAACCAACCCAAACCAAAATGCCGCGTTTTTCATGATTGTTCCCCCTCGAGTTTGCGCCCAGAGTTGAATCCCGCCGCTCGCCCAAACAAGTGCTTGCATTCCGTTTGTTTCCTCGAGTTCGGCAAGTATGGCCTGACCGTACTCGCGTTGCGGAGTCGGTAAATCGTTGATGATGCTTTGCAAGATGGCTCGA
>JAYURE010000315.1:0-5016 GCA_043756345.1 Deinococcales bacterium
CTCGAGACTGCACCAAATGTTCCCAACCTGCCCGATTCCAACCTGCCCGATCCCAGCGGCACGAAAACCTCGAGTTTCACTTGGCTATTCGCCTTCGTGCCACTGCTGCTGCTCGGTGCGGTTCTGGCCTACATCGTGGTCACGGGTGGTGGCCTGCGCGAACTGGCCGGACCTCCGATGGAGAGCCTGAAAATTGAACGCATCACGTTGCCCGCGCCGGACGTGATCAAAATCGAGGTCATCAACGATGGACCGCAAACGATCACCGTGCCGCAAGTCCTGATTGACGATGCCTTCTGGCAGTTCAGCGTCACGCCGAGCACAACCATTCCGCGTTTGGGCCGCGCCACGTACACCGTGCCTTACCCGTGGGTCAAAGAGGAGGCGCACGCGATTCAACTGATCTCCAGCCTCGGAACGGTTTTTGCCGGTGAAATCCCGGTGGCGATCCAAGCCCCGAAAATCGATCTGAACCTGTTTTTGCGCTTCGCCCTGATCGGCTTTTACGTCGGTGTGATTCCCGTGGCGCTCGGGATGCTCTGGTATCCGTGGATGCGCAACCTCAGCCGTGGAGCCATGAACTTCATCCTCTGCCTGACCATCGGATTGCTGGCGTACCTGGCGATAGGCACGTACTTCGATGCGCTCGAGTTCGCCGCCGAACTTCCGGCCTTCTGGCAGGGCACGCCGATGGTCTTGCTGGTCGCCGCCGTGTCGCTCGGGGTGTTGCTGGCGATGACCAACAAACCCAAAAAACCTGTCGTCTCGAGCCTAATCTCGAGCACCGGCTCGAGCAGCACCGCGAGCCCAATCTCGAGGACCGCAGAACCCGACAACTTGGGCCTGTCGTACCGCATCGCGCTGGGCATCGGACTGCATAACCTCGGTGAAGGGCTCGCCATTGGAGCGTCCTTCGCGCTCGGTGAGGCGGCGCTCGGCACGTTCCTGGTGCTGGGGTTCACGCTGCACAACATCACCGAAGGGGTCGGAATCGCCGCGCCGGTCGTGCGCAAGAATCCGGGCTGGCGAAATTGGATTCAACTGGCACTCTTGGCCGGATTCCCCGCCGTGATCGGCGTTTGGGTCGGCGGTTTCGCCTTTAACCCGATGCTGGCAACCATCTTCCTGGCGATTGGCATCGGTGCGATCCTGCAAGTGATCTGGGAGGTTGGTCGTTTGGTGGCGAAAGACACCGCCAAACTGGGATTGCCAATGGTCAACTGGACGAACCTGGCCGGGGTCGTGACCGGCGTGAGCATCATGTATTTCACGGCCTTCATGGTGAAGTGACGTATGAATTCCAGACTGAATCACAAGCTGAATGCCAAACATTTTTTGCTGATCGCACTTGGGTTGCTGACCCTCACTTCGGTTCAGGCCCGTTCAAGCTTTTTGCTGCAACTCAAACGCCAGTACCGGCTCGAGAAAACGGTTTCGACCATCAAAACCAACTGCCAATACTGCCATCAAAAGAGTTACGGCGGCTCGAGCTGGAACGCCTTCGGTCAACGGGTGCGCAGCGAATACCAGGGTGCAGCCAAGCGTGACATCGGACAGGCGCTGTACCTCGCGCTTGCGGTCAACACCGACAGCGACAAAGATGGTTACGCCGATACGCTCGAGGTGGTGGCCGGAACACTCCCCGGTGATCTGACCTCGAAACCCGTTCAATCCAAAGCGGCGCTGGAAAACGAGTTCAACAAACGCGGTGGGTTAAAGGTGTTTGACCCGAAAATCCGCTGATTCCACAAAACTCAATCGACCGCTCGAAAAGCGGTAAAGATTTCTTGAAAGGTAGTGATGTCCATCGCTGAGCATGAACAGATCACCCACGGCGCGTTCGATCAACGCATGAACACCCAGGCCACTGAGGTTCTGACTGGACGCAGCACCCGAAAAGGTTTGCGTCGTTTCACACCGTTTCTCGGGCCAGCCTTCGTCGCCAGCGTCGCCTACATGGACCCCGGCAACTTTGCCACCAACATCGCAGGCGGCGCAAAATTTGGGTATTTGCTCCTGTGGGTGATCCTGCTCGCCAGCCTGATGGCGATGCTGGTCCAAACACTCTCGGCCAACCTTGGGATTGTCACCGGCAAAAACCTGCCGGAGGTCATTCGGGACCGGTTTCCCAAACCGCTCGTCTGGGCCTACTGGGTTCAGGCCGAATTGGTGGCCATGGCGACCGATCTGGCAGAATTCCTCGGCGCGAGCCTCGCCTTCACGCTGCTGTTCGGCGTGCCGTTGTGGTTCGGTGCGATCCTGACCGGCATCATCACCTTTGCACTCTTGGGGCTTCAGGCTCGAGGTTTCCGACCCATCGAAATAGCGATCACCGCCTTCGTATTTGTGATCGCTGGCGCTTACGTGATCCAGATTTTCCTCTCGCGGCCCGGCCCGGACGTGCTGACCGGATTCATTCCAAAATTTCAGGGCGGCGAAAGCCTGTACCTGGCCGTCGGCATCATCGGTGCGACCGTGATGCCGCACGTGATCTACCTGCACAGCGCTTTAACGCAGGGCCGCATTCCAACCTCGAGCCCAAGCGAAGTGCGCCGACTCCTGCGTTTTAATCAAATAGATGTGCTGCTCGCCATGAGCATCGCCATGCTGATCAACATGAGCATGTTGATTGCCGCCGCCGCGACCTTCTTTGCCCTCGGCAAACCGATCAGTGAAATCACCGAGGCGTACAAAACTTTGACACCGCTGCTCGGCGGGGCCGCCGCCTTCGCCTTCGGCATTGCGTTGCTTTCGAGCGGTCTGTCCTCGAGCGCCGTCGGCACGATGAGCGGGCAGGTGATCATGCAGGGCTTTATTGGTTTTCGCATTCCGCTGTGGATCAGGCGGGCGATCACGATGGTTCCGGCTTTCGCAGTGATTCTGGCCGGGCTGGACCCGACAGCGACGCTGGTGCTCTCGCAGGTCGTGCTCAGTTTCGGCATTCCATTCGCCTTAATTCCGCTGCTGATGTTCACCGCAAACCGCACAATCATGGGTGAATTTGTTAACAACGCACTGACCACCGTGATCGGTTGGGGCATCGCACTGCTGATCATTTTCTTGAACTTCTACTTGCTTGCCGTGACGTTTGGATTCGTCAGGCAATAACCTCTCAAGCTTGCGCTGGCTGAACTTGAACCCAGTTCAGCCAGCTTGAACAGGCCGAATCTTTGCCGCACGTTAGACTCGAGCCATGCCGAAGAAAAAAACCGTTGTCAAGCTCGCCTCCGGTCAAGCAGCGACCATGGAACGCGCCCTGGTCCTCGAGACAGTCCGTGTCACCGAGGCCGCCGCACTCGCCGCCAGCCGTTGGGTCGGCAAGGGCGACAAGATCGCCGTCGATGGTGCCGGAACCGAAGCCATGCGCGAGGTGCTGAACCAACTCGAGATTCACGGTCGTGTCGTCATCGGCGAGGGCGAAATGGACGAGGCCCCGATGCTGTTCATCGGTGAAGAACTCGGGGTTCGCGGTGAGGGCTCATTTCCGGTAGACATTGCGGTCGATCCGGTTGAGGGTACAACCGTCACGGCTCGAGGATTGCCGAATGGTGTGGCCGTGATCGCCATGAGTGAACGTGGCGGGTTGTTGGGTGCGCCCGACATGTACATGGAAAAACTCGTCGTCGGCCCACCCGCCGTCGGTCGCGTCAGCCTGGATTGGCCGGTCGAAGCGAACCTCAAAGCTATCGCCTCGAGTTTGGATCGTGATGTCGAAGACCTCGTGATCGTGGTTTTGGACCGTGAACGCCACGAGACCATGATCAAAGAAATCCGTCGCGCCGGTGCTCGAGTCAAACTGATCGGTGACGGTGACGTGATCGCCGCGCTCGCCGTTGCCGTGCGTGGCACGGGCGTTCACGCCCTGATGGGTTCGGGAGGCGCACCCGAAGGCGTGATCACCGCCGCCGCCATGAAATGCCTCGGCGGGGAAATCCAAGGCAAATTCTTGCCAGCAGACCAGGCCGAACTCGAGCGTTGCAAATCCATGGGCGTTGATCCGAGCCGGATTTACGCCACCAACGACCTTGCGCCGGGAGAGGAAATGGTGTTCTCTGCAACTGGCATCACCGATGGCGACTTGCTGCAAGGCGTGAGAATCTTCGGCAACGGCGCGAGAACCCACACGATTGCGATGGGCTACAAGACTCGAGTTGTGCGTTTCATCGATACCGTTCACCTGCTTGACGAGGGTGCTCGAGTGACCGTGCGCGTGTAAAACACTCGAGCCTGCGTTATTTTCCTGCGACTCCAAGACCCATGACCTCTTGGCCCTTGCGCGAAACGCACATGACAGGCAATCTGAAACCAATGAACACCGAGCCGTCCCGAAACGCAGACCTCGAGGATGTCCGGGCCGCGCTCGAACGGCTCGACCTGCCCGCCTGGATGCGCCCGTTGGTCGGCCCGAGCATCAAACGCAGCATGGACCTGCTCGCCAAAGACCTCGAGCCGCCCCGAGTGGCCTTCTATGGTCGGACTGGCGCGGGCAAGTCCTCTGTGATCAACGCACTCCTCGGACGGTTTGATGCCGCGACCGGTGAGGCCGCCGCCGTGACCATGAATGCCACCGCTTACGAGTTCAACCGCGACGGCTGGAAACTCGAGGTGATTGACTCTCGGGGTGTTGGTGATCATGGTGGCGATCAGGCGTATTACGAGGCCATCGCCCAAGTCGTGAAACACCCGCCAGACGTGATCGTCTTCGTCGTTCCAGCGCTCGAGCGTGCTTATGTGGACGACGATGTTCAATTCCTCAAAGCCCTGACCGGAGCGCATCGCCGCCATCACAAAACCGAATTACCGGTGATTCTGGCGGTAAGCAAAATTGATCTGGTTTCTCCAGCCGAAGAATGGTCGCCACCTTACGACTTGAACATCAGTGGCCTGACGAGAAATCCAGATGCGGACTCGAGCGTGCAACCCAGCCTGCGGGCGCGAAAAGAATCCGGGATTCGCGCCATCCTGCGAGATCGACTCGAGTCTTATCGAGATGTCTTGTTCGCCGGAAATGAAGTT